>NZ_JAEQCT010000045.1:0-72417 GCF_020738205.1 Microcoleus sp. PH2017_24_DOB_U_A | reverse complement strand
CTGTTTGTGGAACAGGCATCTTGCCTGTTGGTGCGGGCGGGCTCTCCGGCCCACCCCACAAGAGAATTTACTGTTTGTGGAACAGGCATCTTGCCTGTTCAGCGATAAAGGTGCAACATCTCAGCAAAAAAAAGTTTAAAAAAGGGGTTGACAAACTTAGGCGAGTTTGGTAACGTAATAAATGTCGAGCGAAAGAGATGCAGCGCATCAAGTTTAACGCAGACACAGGATTCAAAGTTTTCAAAGCTTTCCTGGTGCTTATGATGTAATGGAACCACTCCGATCCATCCCGAACTCGGTTGTTAAACGTTGCTATGGCGAAGATACTCGGCGGGTCACTGCCCGGTAAAATAGCTCGGTGCCAGGTTAATAATAAATTAAAGCTCTTTTCCCACAACAACGGAAAGGAGCTTTAGTTTTTTGGGGAAGTTGTTACTCATTGTGAATCAGCAATTTAAACTTTTAATTTATTGGGCAATAAAAAGTGAAACCTATTAGATTAACTAATCATGCTCAGGAACAAGCGATTGAAAGAGGTACAAATGAATCAGAAATTATTGATACCATTATGACGGGTAATCGACAACCTGCTAAAAATGGTAGGTACAAATATCAAGCTACTTTTCAGTATAATAATGATTGGCAGGATAAGTTCTACTCTCTCAAGAAAGTAGTACCGATTGTTGCTGAGACTGATACTGAGTTAGTCGTTATCACAGTATATACTTTTTATTTTTGAGGTGAAAATTTATGAAGATTAGTTATGATTCCGAAATTGACGCTCTCTATATTAGACTTGTAGAAGGTAAGCATCAGTGTCGCACTTTACAGTTAACTGACGAAATTGCTTTAAATATTGGGGAAAATGAGTTATTGGTAGGGATAGAAGTTTTAGATGCTACACAGGTTTTAGGTAGTGGAAATGTACCTAATGTGGTGCTAGAAAATATAGCTTTTACTGTAGCTTAAACAGGGAAAGCGATCGCTACCTGTGCAAATCTAAGTAAGGATGAGTGGAAAAATGATCCGTACTTTTGATGCAAAATCTTATACAGATTTAGTGGTTCGGTATCAACCAAAACCGATCGCCAATGAAGCAGAAAACGAGGCTGCGATCGCTCTCGCTTGCGAACTGGAACACGGCCCTATGCGATCGCAGGAGGAAGAGCTATTTCTGGAGCTTTTGATAACGCTGATTGAAAAATTTGAGGCTGAAAATTATCCAATTCCCGCAGGAAATGGTGGTTCAATGTTGCAACATTTAATGGATGCGAGAGATTTGGACAAATCTGATTTGATTCCTGTTTTGGGAACGGAAACTGAGGTTGAGAAAGTTTTTGTTAGTGAAAGGGCGATCGAAATAGATGAAGCCCGGAAATTAGCTGATTTTTTCCACGTGGATATTAGTTTTTTTCTTTAATTGCGATCGCACTTATCGGTTGGGGAGGGCGGGTTTATTAAGATTATCGGTGGGTGGCAAGAGCGATCGGCGAACCCGCCCCTTGTATCTACCAATAGCCATCGCACCAAATAATTTCTGTAGGGGCGGTGCCCCCGTGCCCGCCCAACCATATCCATTATCGCCGTGTCAAGCCCTCTACCGAACTAAGCGTATAGACATTAGGCAAAATGTTATTTACACCGTTTGGTGCTGCCAAAAGATCGAATGATTGTTGACGATAATTAACAGTATCAAATAGTTGCCCTCGCCCTACAGTCCCAATCGTAACGTCTAAGAAATTATTCGGGCTTGCTTTACCCGGTCCTCCTAGCTCTGTACCGATATTTGTCAAAGTGAAATTAAACTCTCCTTGACCTTTTTTATCTTCTGGAATTAGAAAGGTGGGATTTGAAATACCTCTTCGACCACTACCCGAAATCTCTATATTGGTGCTGTTGTTGTTTGGATTCACGTATTTAACATTCAGGTTAGCAGTCCCCTGATAAGGGATAGCAGAAGGTTTTACCTCTATTTTTAAGAAGGGAGTGGATGGTGTTGGCTGAGGTGTTACAGGAGTGGTCGCAGGTTCATCGCAGAAATCTAGTCCAAGACTCTTTCTGAGCGTCTTCATTCCATCCCCTTTGCTAAATCCGACTGTATTGGCAACCTTGTCGTAAAGCTTGGAAGTGAAGTTATAAGCAATATCTTTTGCTGCACCCCCCACTTGCCCAAACAAATCGTCAGCAGCTATCTTACCATATGTCTTAACTACATTAGCCGCCAGTTCGCTTCTTTCTGTAACAAAATTGATTGCCTTTCTCGTTACTTTCAATGCACCAGCTTGGAGAGGACGCACAGCATTACCGAGTGCACTACCTTTAGCCAATAGTTTACCGAAAGGAATTAAACCAAAGGCTTTCTCGGCTATATCTCCATCATTACCATTGAGAACAAGGCAAACAGTATCGAACACTTTGACACCAGCAGCGGCTATTTCCAAAGCACCACCTACTGTTGCTCCTATCAGTGCGCTCGTCCCTAATGTCACTGGAGCCGCCACAGTTCCAACTCCTACGGCGAGAAGACCTCCTAGAGCAAGGTTATCGGAGACATTATTCTTGTCTGAAAGCTCACAAAGTCCCTTAAAGAGTTCGCAGGGGGTTATTGGTGTTGGTGCGACTGGGGTAGTCGGCGTGGTTGGTATTGAGGGGTCACTTGGGCCAACTACGGTAGCAATCGTCTCCTCACTACCAGCCCCATTTTTTCGCTTGGCAACGATTGAACCGTCATCTTGCCGATCGAAAATTGATTTGCTGGTCGAACCTTGAACCTGAGCCTCCATCCGCTTACCATCAGCACTCATGTTAAGGGTGTGAGCGGGCATACTGCTTTGAGGGCCTGGTTGGTAGCGTAACTCACGGGCGCTGATTTCATCACTCGATCGCTTAATATTGACAACATATTGACTGCCATCGCTGCCGTTCAAAATGAAATCATAGGTATTCGGCCCGGTACTACGGACAACTGGTGCTTCATAGGTGACAGTCTCTTCTGGGAGAGCGGGATTAGCATCCAGATTAACGAAGCGACCGCGTAAATCGTCAGGTGCCACCCCCTGAACAACTCCCAATACTGAATTGGTGCCAGCAACACGGATAATCGTACTCGATCGATTGTTGGCGACCGTTGGTTGGAGAACTAAATCTGCCTCGGTGAGATCGAGATCGATACCAATGAAATCTTCGCTTTTATTAAAGTCTGTCAGAATATCTGCCTCGCTCACGACAGATGTACCAGTATTAGAACGCAGCACGAATGTATCGTTTCCAGAGCCACCTGTTAGTGTATCAATACCAAAATCGCCGATGAGCAGATCGTTACCAGCCTCACCGTTGAGAAGGTCATTCCCAAGACCGCCACGCAAAATATCGTTACCTTCATCGCCAAACAGCGTGTCTTCCCCCTGATTGCCATTGAGAGCATCTATGCCCGCTCCACCGCGCAATACGTCGTTGCCCTCGCTACCGCTAATAACGTCATCGCCCTCGTCACCCGCGATCGTATCCGCACCGGCACCGCCGGAGAGCAAATCGTCACCAGCACGACCGGAAATGAAGTCGTTTCCTGCGTTACCACTCAAAAAATCTTCTGCGAGAGAGCCTTCTAGTGTATCGTTACCCCCCAGACCGAGGATACCCTGAATATACTGACGTGACTGATCGGGTGTCGCTTTAAACAGGTCGCCACTCTCAGATAAGCGAAAAGCCCGACCATCGGTGATTTGAGAACTCGATCGCCCGATATCCCCATCAGCACTACTGGAAATAAAATCCTTTCCCGTGTTACCATTCAACAAGTCTGGCGCGATCGAACTTTCTAGCCTATCGTTGCTTCCCAAGCTAAAGATATTCTGGATATTCTGAGAATTTGATAGCGTCTTTTGAGTCGCAGCTTTTTTCGATCCACAGCCGCAATCTGCTCCATCGTTGGTGCTGCTACCGTTCAATAGGTCATCGTTCTTGTCCAGCAAAGCTAAATTGTCAGGCATATCGTGTTGCTTAGTGTTAGTGATTTAAGAAATTTACCTCACCTGTCTCATCTATGTCTTGACCAAAAAAGCCCAAAAAAAACTGAAAAAGCCCGAAGTTTCCCCAACTTTATATTTCTTCACTTAACCCATGCAACCCAACGATGATCGCCCGTTGCAAGCCGTCCCTGACGATAACGAATTGCTGAAATTGGTCGATCGTCTAATATTTGAAAAAACAGGCAAACATCTCAACACGCTACAACAGCTAGTGTTGCAGGGAATGTATGATGGCAAAACCTACGAAACGATCGCCCGCGACACCCGCTACACCACAAAATACGTCCGAGAAGTCGGCTACAAGCTACTCAAAACTCTCTCCGCAGTGATGGATGAAGAGATGCAAAAAGGCAATCTCAAAGCTGCGATCGATCGCAGAAATATCAGCAATACCTCAAATTTTGGTAGAGATTATATTCATCAATACGTCGAATACGTCCACACCCTCAACCTCAAACCCTGTGCTTTTTCGCCTAACAACTCCGACAACGATCGCCCCACTGAATCCAGATTTAAAACTCAGATCGAACGGCTAGAAATTGATGTCGCTGATGTTGTTTGTAAATTGCACAGTCAAGGTATCGAACCATCTCAAATCGCTCAGTTGCTTGGTTTGCCGGATGCGGTAATCGACAAAATATTGCGTGAATTATCATAAATAAGGGCGATCGCCCAAAATCCCACTCACACCATCATCATCTTGCAACTTGCCGAAAACTACCCGATCGACTATTCTTCCTAATAGATATCATCCCAAATCCCTTGTACCTCTTAGTCCGCGAAGGCGGACTTCGTTTGTGTAGACGCGGTTTCAACCGCCGGGTGATTTTTGCCCCGCAACTAAACTCGATATAACAACCGACAAAAACATGACAGCAATATTGCCACCTTGGATAGTTTTAGACTCCCTACTGCACAACTGGCTGCTAGAAGATATCGGTAGGGGCGATCGCACAACATCGGCCTTATTCCCCGCAGCCAGCATCCAGGGTACTGCTAAATGGATTGTCAAAGAAGCTGGAGTCATAGCCGGATTGCCGATCGCACATCGCACATTTAAACTTTTAGACAGCAGCCTCAGTTTCATCCCCCAAGTACCCGAAGGGAAACTGTGCGAAAAAGGAGAAGTAATCGCCGAGATTTCCGGCAATTTCGATGCGCTGCTAACGGGAGAAAGAGTAGCATTAAACTTGGCAATGCGTTTGAGCGGCATCGCTACTTTAACTCGGAAATATGTTGACAAAATTGCCGATTTACCCGTGCAATTGGTGGATACCCGCAAGACAACACCAGGATTGAGATTGCTCGAAAAATACGCGACTCAAATCGGTGGCGCTTGCAATCACCGGATGGGATTAGATGACGCGGTGATGATTAAAGACAATCACATTGCGGCGGCTGGGGGAATTGCCGAGGCGATCGCCCTAATTCGCAATTCTATCCCCTATCCGCTGACAATCGAAGTTGAAACGGAAACTCTGGCTGAGGTAGAGACAGCATTGCAGCACAAGGCGGATATCATCATGTTGGATAATATGTCCTTCGATTTGATGCGGCAGGCCGTGGCAATAATTCGCGAAAAGAGCGATCACGTAAAAATTGAAGCTTCGGGGAATGTTACTTTAGAAACTATTAGGAGTGTGGCGGAAACGGGAGTTGATTATATTTCAACTAGCGCTCCGATTACGCGATCGACTTGGCTGGATTTGAGCATGAAAATTAATAGTCATTAGTCATTGGTCATTAGTCATTGGTCATTAGACATCTTCAACAAATAATATCAAATCCGGCAGCATCGGAATTATGTAGTGCGAGCGTCTCGCTCGCGACATATCTCGCGAGCGAGACGCTCGCACTACATAATAATGACTAATGACTAATGACTAATGACTAATGACTCTTAACAACTACTTCGAGATAAAATGCACCCAAAAATTCCCATCAGCCATACAAACGCTGCGGATTAAGCGATAGGAATAGTGCAAGTAAGAACCGCTGACTGTTGTGTCATAACCCGTGGGGAACCATTCACCATAGGGATCGTGAACGAAGAATCCTTCGCTGTCGTAGCCTGTGGCAACTATAATGTGACCGAAAGATGTGAAGTATCCGTGGATGACAGCGGGATTTCCGCTGGCGAGCCAATCTTGAACGTCATCAATCGTTGCATTCTCGGTAAAGTAATCTTGAGCGCCGTAATCTCTAACAATTTTGGCTAAATCTCTCGGTTCCCAGCGACTGTAACCTTTGTCGATCGCATATTGGTAGAGTTCATCTTCATATTGTCCGGTTTTTTGGCGCCGGGGCACTCTCAAAAAGTCCAAACACATCGCGATGGAAGTAACATTGCAAGAACCTGTAGGATTGTACAAGTTATCCATTTGCGATCGATAAGGAATGCCCAGTCTGACAGTCGGCGGATTCGGTTTGGGATACAGCAAAACGCCGTCTAGAGTAACTTGAGCGTGTCCTCCGTAAACATACCAAATCCCTGAACCTTTGAAAGACTCGTTGCGGAGAGCAACTCTAATATGGCCGCGAATCGGAGCAAAAGCCAGCAGTTCAAACTCTTTTCCCGCTGGGATTACTTGTTTTTCCGCTTCCTGAAGTTGAGAAGACGCCAGCGGTTTTGATTTAAAAATTGTGTCTTTGAGGATTTTCAGGATGGGGCGAGGTTTGGGAATGTCCCCCGGTTTGGTTTCGATCAGCTTTTGGGCTGTGATTGCTCCCAAAAAACCCGGTTCGCCGCACTTCATCAGGGTTTGAAATCGGTGGAGGGCTGCGGTAGAAAGAGGGCCAAAGATGCCGTCTACTGGAGGTTTCAGTAAACCTAGGTCAATGAGGCGACTTTGAATTTGGCGGCTCAGTTCGTCGTCCGCAGCGATCGCCCTAGAATCATACCTAATTTTTGACTTGAGAAAGTTTTGTAATTTCATGATTCCCTGCGCGCTTCAATGATTCCAAGTTTATCCTCTCAGAAATTTACGGCAATTTTACCGATCGTCCGCACCTTAAAAACTTTGTATTCATGATTCGATACAAATCTTTAAGGCGACAGCCGATCGGACTTGACGGAGTATTCTCTAATTAAACATGACGGTGATTTAACTTTTTGGTGCCGTTGCAAGTCTCCCTAGCTTAGCCATGAAACGATCGCGCTGTTTAGCAAAAAGTCGATTTTATGCTTCGCTGGGGCGAATTACCACCACACCCATCGCGTCGGGAGACAGATATTTGACGGCGGCTTCCCGGATATCCTCCGCAGTTTGAGCTTGGATGCAGGCTGCGTAGTTGAGGGCGGGAGCGATATCTCCTACCATCGACTGATAGTAACCGTACAAACTTGCTCGATCGCTCGGAGTTTCGTTACCGAAGATAAACCGATTTGCTACTTGGGTGCGGATGCGGGAAATTTCGGCATCTGTCACCAGTTCGGTTTGTAGAGTGCGGATGTGTCCGACGATGGCTGCTTCCACTTCTTCTATATTTTCTGTCGCTAGTTGAGCAGAAATCGAGAATACACCGCCGAGTCGCTGAGTCATGTTGCTGACTGAAATTGACGAGACTAGCCCTCTGTCTTCGCGCAAATCCTTAACCAAGCGAGTTGTGCGCCCGTGGCCCAAGACTGTCGCCAAAACGTCGAGGGCATAGGTTTCAGACATTTCCACGAAACCTGGCACCCGCCACATGACAATCAGTCGGGCTTGCTGAAGTGCTGAGTCTACAAATTCGCGGCGGACTGTTTCGGTAAATGGCGATTCTTGGCCGTAGTTGAGAATTTCGGATTCTGGGTGAAAGCTGCTGACGGCGGGCAGATTTATGGTGCTGTTTTGTGCTGTGCTTTTGGCGGCAAAACTTTCTGCGACAATTTCAATTAGTCGATCGACCGGCAAATTACCTACTGCGACTGCTGTCATCGCCCCTGGCTGGTATCTGGTGCTGTGGAAATCCCGCATTTGTTGGGCGGTAAGATTTTCGATGACGGAAGTCGGGCCGAGTACGGGTCGTTTGTAGGGCAGGACTTCAAAGGCTAATTGCATCGATCGCTGATAGGTGCGGCGGCGCGGATTGTCTTCCGATCGTCTAATTTCTTCCAATACTACCAGCCGTTCGCGATCGAAGGCGTCGTCGGGAATGCTGGCGTTGAGCAAGACATCGACTTGGAGGGGAGCTAGTTCGGCAAAATCTTTAGGAGCTGTAGTGATGTAATAGTTCGTGTAATCTTGGCTGGTAGCTGCATTGGTGACAGCGCCGCGTTGTTCGATCGCCCGCTCAAATTCTCCGCTAGGAATGCTGGGAGTTCCCTTAAAAATCATATGTTCTAAAAAGTGCGCCATGCCGTTGATTTCGTCGGATTCAACGGCTGAGCCTAGATTCATCCACACGCTGAGGTTCACCGCATCAACCGGCAAGTGTTCCGCTATAACTGTGAGGCCGTTGGGGAAATGGCGCACTGTTGGGGCGTTGAGGGGCGATTTGGAGGAGGCTTTGAGTAGGGTTGATGTCATGCGCTTTTAAATTGATCTTGTTCTCTATATCTTAAAGGGCCTTTTACGAAGGGATCGGGCATTTGGCATCTGCCATTGGCTATAAAAACTGCGATCGTTCTGGTTTTTCACTCTTGGACGCACCAAATGGCTAAAAACCCGGTTTCTTCCTAGATACCTCGTTACCAAACCGAATATTCTGCGAGAAACCGGGTTTTTTCCTCACTCCTAGGCGGAAGTCCTGTTAAGATTTCTGCGATGGCTGCTCCGTCGTTGCCGATCGCGATCGTTAATTTATTTTAATAATTTGTGCAAAGTCCTCAGTTTTTTGGTGACAGCACTCAATGGACAATCGAAAATTGCATAAAAATTTAATATTTTCACAGCCTGCTTGGCAGCGATTTGGGCGATCGACCTCTGGGAAAATCGGCTTAATTTTGACTGTAGCGCTGATTGTTGTGGCAGTGTTAGCCCCCCTAATTTACCCTTATAATGCTGCGGTCGATCGCGATTATTTATCCCGATTAGTGGCTCCTAGCGTCAAACATTGGTTCGGAACCGACAGTTTGGGGCGAGATTTGCTGGTGCGGGTATGGCACGGATTGGGGATATCTTTGATTGTCAGCCTGGTTTCTGTGGGTGCGGGATTATTTGTGGGCTCTCTGTTGGGGCTCTTCGCCGGATATTTTCGCGGATGGGCTGAAGTGGCGATCGGGATTTTGGCGGATATTTTGCTAGCTTTCCCTTCGATCTTACTGGCGATCGCCATTGTTACCGTCACCGGGCCCAGCTTGCAAAGCGTAATTATCGCCGTCAGCGTCGTCCAAATTCCGATTTACATCCGCCTCACACGCAGCATGGTGCTATCCCTGCGAGAACAAGAATTTGTGTTAGCTGTCAAGGCCTTAGGCGCCAGCGACTTGCGGATTATTTTTCGCCACATTTTGCCGGGAAGTCTCGCCCCGCTTGTTGTACAAGCAACTCTTTCCACAGGTACAGCGACGCTAGAAGCTGCTGGTTTGGGTTTTCTCGGTTTGGGCGCGCAGCCGCCAGCCCCAGAGTTGGGGACGATGCTTTCCGATGCTTTCAAAGGCGGATACGCTCTTTCGTCTCCTTGGACGATTTTGTTTCCCGGTTTGTTGATTACCTTGACAGTTCTGGGTTTCAACCTTTTAGGCGACGGGCTGCGAGACGTTTTAGACCCCAGGGGGAATTAAAGGGGAGAGTCGGACAGTGGGAGAATTTATACTTTTGGCTTCAAAATCTAAAATCTAAAATCTAAAATCTAAAATCAACTTGACTGGTGTCACAATGTACGCGAAACTTTACATACAACTGATGTATTGCTTCTACCTATTAATAACTTCTGTTAAGTTGTGACTCAAAACCTATCAATTAGTCAAAATTGATATAGCGGTTTGTCAGTCCGCCAACTCTTAAGAAGCGACCTCAGGAGGCATCGTCCCCGGCTTGCTGGTGTCGGTGTCATTATTGTTCCTATTCAGTCAGCCCGGATTATGGAAACACTAGAATTTGTCATTTATCCAGATGGCCGCGTACAGGAAACAGTCACCGGCATTGTCGGTGCTTCCTGCGCTGAGGTAACGGCAGCAATTGAAGCCCAGCTCGGTGTGGTGCTTCATCAAGAGTCAACATCTGAATATTTCGCGCAAGTGCTGCATCAGTCAGCCGAAGCGACGGCCCAAGTGGCTTTTAGCGATTGGTAATCTTTTTTGTTCAGTTCACTTAAATTTTTTTGGAACCACCATGTCACACTTTAGCCAAATTAAAACCCAGATCCGCAATTTGAATTCTTTGGAAGCTGCTTTAACTGACTTGGGTATCGACTGGAAGTCTGGCCCCACTGAGGTGCGCGGCTATCGCGGCCTCACCAGCACTGCTGAGGTGGTGATTGAGCAAAAAAACGGCTATGACTTAGGTTTTAGCTGGAACGGGACTGAGTATGAATTGGTGGCGGATTTGCAATTTTGGCAGCAAGCTTGGTCTGTCGATCGTTTTCTGAATAAGGTGACTCAGCGCTACGCTTACCATACTGTGGTGAATGAAAGCGCTAAGCAGGGTTTCCAAGTTTCTGAGCAAAAGCAAAATCAAGACGGTTCGATCCGCTTGGTGGTTCAGCGCTGGTGCGCTTAAGGGTTGTTTGAGATTTTTACAATTCAAGTCTCATCTCAAGTCCGCCCGTGCGGACTTATTTATTATCAGAAAATTGGGTTGAAAACCCTGTCCTTGTAGCACGGCTTTTTGCCATTTTTAAGTAAAATAAAAAATCCATCTTCACCGAATAGCGGGGGTTTGAAGCCCCTGCCTTTAGGCAGATTGTGATAAGAACGGAGTTTAAATCTCCGTTCTTATCACTTCGCTGTCAACTGTCAACTGTCAACTGTCAACTGTCAACTGTTTAAAAATGAATATGGTAGGATAAACAAATCAGACAAGATTTAAAAACCTACCCCCGGACTGGGGGAAAGTCTACGCCCAAAACATTTTTGAGGAGATATGACTACGCACTTGAGAGTGCAAACGTAGTCAGCCTGGGAACCCACGCTTGCGCGGGATATTTTGACAGAAATGTCTTAAGAATCCCCGTACCTTTAGGTCGGGGAGTGTCAATATTGTGAGGGATCTAAATGTCTGAGCTTTCTGGACTCGGAATAGATACAGCAGGCGATCGCACTGGTTTAGAACCGGAGTTGGGCGGATTTTTGCGGGATGCGCCCGATCGCACTGGTTTAGAACCGGAGTTGGGCGGATTTTTGCGCCAAAAAGGCGTCTATGTTGACGAGATTACCTGCATCGGCTGCAAGCATTGCGCCCATGTTGCTCGCAATACTTTCTACATTGAGCCGGATTACGGGCGATCGCGCGTAGTCCGACAAGACGGAGATTCCGAAGAGTTGATTGCTGAGGCGATCGACACTTGTCCGGTAAATTGCATTCACTGGGTTGACTACACCGAACTCAAGAACCTCGAAGAAGAGCGTAAGGATCAGGTGATTCCCGTAGTTGGTTTTCCCGTGGATATGGCTACAGTTCAGGCGGGTGTTCGCCAGCGCCAGAAGGCTAAGGGCGATCGTAACTCCAAACACAACCATTGAAACCCACAATCAAAATCCACAGCTTGAAACCTGTAGCGACAAAAACAAAGCCCGCCTGCGCGGGCATTTTTTATACAAAATATAACTTTCTCCGACTCTTAGTCCGCGGAGGCGGACTTCGTTTGTATAGCAGCGGTTTCAACCGCCGAGTCAACCCCCAAGTTATGAACAACAGATTATTTCAAAGGATGGTGATCCGCGAGAATTTTCTCAACTCTAGCCTCATCAATTCTCGCAGTCAATCTAGTTGCCTCATTGTTATCCCGAATCGTTTTTGCTAAAGTAAAAGACGAACCAACCGAAAAAGTTAAACCCATACCCACGAAACTTTTTACCCAGATATCTACGGGCAGATAAATGACACCTATAGCCGTAGTGGAAATAGCTAGAATAAAGGAAACCCAGCACTGTAAAATCCAAGCATTAGTATCTCTTTGACGTACAATTTGTTGCTGCATAATGCCTCTATCTAAAATATATCTTTTGGTTCATTAACTTTAAGAATAGAGAGTATAAATGAAGCGATCGGGAGAGATAGGGACAGTTTGGATAAGTGCACAGGGCGATCGATATTTTTAGTAAAAATGCGATCGCTGTAGATAGGGTTTAAGGCTCTCTAAAGACTTGGTGGGAGTAGACAGTTAGGAAACTGCACTAAGGGAGATTGATTTGGGATGATTTACTCACTGGTTTTAGAGCATTCTCAAAAGTTCTTTTCGGTTCTTGCAGGGCTTTACCAAACCCGACTGGTACACCTTAGCGATGAAAGGTGATTGATTCCCACGAATAAATCGTTGCATATTTTCCAAGGCATTTACAAAAGCTTGTGCCACTACAACTCCAGAAACATCGCCACCCACAAATGCAAACAGCCGTACATTACCTTGAGCCACAGCCAATAACTCCAAAGGACGACTAGCAATTTTCTTGTCCTTTGTAAGTACAACCCAATTGCTTTCTCCAACTATCCTCAGCCAATCCTCATCCTTGACATCTTGCTTAAAATGATCGTCATGAATTTCTACTGTCGCCCCCGCATTTCGTAATGAATCTGCCAGTTTTTTTCCTAAACATCTGTCAATAAAAAATATCTCATTCATGCTACTAGCGGAAGTTCGCAGCGAATACCTTCCTCTATTTGGAGGCGCGAGCAATTGTAGTCCTCGGCAAGTTCGTCTATGGAATCACCCGCCTTGTAACGTTCTGCCAGCATAGCTGTAGGAATGCCAGTTCCAGCTAAAACAGGGCGGCCAAAGGAGATTGTGGGGTCAATCATCACTGTTTTAGGTTCGTCGGAACCTGGTAGCTTCGTGAAAGGGAAGAGTTTGATAGGTAATCCAGCTTCATCTCGTACAATGCGATCGAAATAAGTGTCTAGAATCTGCCTCGCTTCCTGCTTCCTGTCCGATGTTGCAAGCTTCTGTCCGCATTTCTCAAACAAAAGAGCAATTCCCTCGACTTGAAACTCAATTCGAGGGTATAAGTGAGGATTAGAAAAATTACGGTTGACGCATTTGAGAGCCGTACTAAGTTCCTGGCGGGAGAAGCCTGTAGCCTTAACAATAGCAATCAACACATGAGCCTCTACCAAATTGGTGAAAGAAAGTAGTCTAGTTTTGGACTGGGGCAGCAGTTCAAGATTATTGTGTTGAGGTAACTCAATCAACGGCTCAAAGAAGTGCTTGTCCGTTTTTGTTTGCGAGTACCAGCCAACAACCCAATGTCGCAACATATCTCTCCGCAGCCTGAGATATTGTGCTGCTTGAGGGATAGAATATATCGGAATATCCCGCAGTTCAAAGTTGTTAGTATCAGCCATAGCAGTTGTCCTAATTCTAAATACTTATATTTTTGCACAGTTCGCGGGCGATCGCAAAAATCTCTCCCGACCATACCCAGATACCCGACTTCTTCAAGAAACCGGGTATCTAAAGCAACCTATTTAGCTGCTGACAGCGCTGCGGATTACTTATTTTTCTGCTGAGTCTTGGCTTGTTCGATCGCAATTTCCCTCACAGCTTGGAAAGAACTCAAATTCGACGAACCCTCAATCGCCTTCACCGCCAAATCTTGAACCTGTTTCAAAGCAGAATCAAGCTGTTTCGACAAACTCGCAATCCGCGATTCCTGATTTTGAATTGTCTGCAACATTCCTTGAATTTGCAATTCATAATTTTGCTTTTGTCCCTCGATATCCTTAGCCGACAAATCAGCCTTAACCTTAGCTTGATAATTGCCAATATTGCGACCATTATCTTTCCCATTCTTGATATTAGCTTCCAGTTCCTTCGGGAAAGCTTCCACCTTAGCCTTAACTTCAGCAGACAATTTTTCCCGTTCCGAAATAGATTTTTCCCGTTCCGCCCACTGTTTCTCCTGTTCCTGACGAAACTCTTCAATTTCTTGATACAGTCTTTTCTGACGCTGTTCGTATCCTTCGATATCCAAATCTCGCTGAAGATTCAGATCGTAATCATACAACTCTTCATCCCGATCGCAATTTTTTTGCTGATTCTCATTGCGTTCTGTAACAGCCAACTTTTGCAACTCCTGCTCTTTTTCCCAAGCTAGACGCTGTTCCAGCAATTCCTGTTCAACAGTATCGCGCTGTTCGGTGAGTTCGTTAGTAAAAGTTTTCGCACTTTCTTCGTACTGCTGAATCAAATTATCCAGCGTATCTTCCGCAACATCTTCTAAACTGTGCAACTCTTGCAGTTGTTGAATTTCGTCGCCCACTGTGCGCCGCAATTCTTCCAGTTTAGCAGCTTCCGAAGTTAATTTTTCCGACAACTCGCTGACAGCGCCACCAAAGCCAAATTGTAGCAAGATTAAATTATCAATTGTGGACTGCATTTTTTGTTGAGATTGAGTTAAAGCCATTGGTTTTTGTGCCTCCACAATAGGTTTTTCTGGTGCTGCTGCTGCTGCTGCTGGTTGTTTTGGAGAAGCATTTAGCTGTTTAATTTGCAATTCTAACGCAGCTTTTTCTTGCGCGGCTTCCTTGTACGCTTCTAAGATTTCAGCCTTAGTGCTTTTGTCCGTAAGTTTTTTGTTCATGGCTTTTCATTTGTTAATATTTGGGAATTTGTTTCGTAGTAAGGACTTCAGTCCTCAAGTGTTGAGAAAATAATGAATAAAGTCCTCACTGCGAACCGGGGAAAGGACTAAAAGCCTCACTACCAACCGGATTTTAAGCTTTGCTCGCAAAAGCTTTCATTGCCAAATCTTGTGCTTGCTTCATCGTAGCTTGCAGTTGTGCAGAAATTTCGGCGATTTGTTCAGTTTGGCGCTGCATTGTCTGCTGTAAAGATTGTACTTTCAACTCATATCCCTGCTTGCTTCCTTCCCATTCTTTATCCGCTAAATCTGCCTTGACTTTAGCTTCGCGGGAAACTTCTTGAATTGCTTCTTCTTTAGCTTTGATGTAAGCCTGTTTGAGTTCTTCTTCAAATCCCGCAGCTTTGGTCTGATTCTTTTCAAACTCCGCTTGATTGTCGCTGAGGACTTTTTCTCTTTCTGCCCAGTTTTTATCTTTTTCGCGGGTAGACTCTTGCAATTCCCGTTCTAGTTTGCGCTTCGTTTCTTCGTATTCGTCGGTTTCAATTTTGCGATCGCGCTGCAATTCGTATTGATAATCTGCCGCTTCCTGCTGGCGCTGTTTAGTTGTGAATGCAGTTTTTTCGGAAACTGCGGTGTCAAATTCTTGCTGTTCTTTCCCCCAAGTCTTGCGTTTTTGGGTCGTGTCTTTTTCGATAATTTCACGTTGGTTCGCAGCATTTTGTTCGAGTACAGTCAATTTTTCTTGATGCTCTTGAGTTAAAATGTGGAGGGCATCTGCTACAACTCGAATTTGCTGCAACTCCTGTAATTGTTGAGCTTCAATGTCGATCGCCTTTTTTAACTCATCTAATTTTGAAGATTCCGCCTTCAGTTTTTCGGAAAGTCCGCTGGTGATGCTACCGAAATCTAATTGTAAGTCGGCCAAGCCTTTGACAATGCTGTCAATTGTGTAGGTAGAGGCGACTTCGAGGAGTTGTTTGTTTTTAGCTTTTTCGGCTGATTGTTCTTTCGTTTCGACTTTAGATTCAATTTTTTTCTTTTCAGCTAAAATCTGCTGAAAATTTTGCAAAATTTTGGCTTTGCTATCTTTAACATTTGCTAGTGTCATAATGCTTGTTGCTCCTGATTCAAACTTTTCGAGACCTTGTTACTAAGACGTGTTGAACTATCCTAAGTTCCGGAGTTGGCTGAGAATAGATCGATATTTTTTGGCTGCATTTGGTGGGAAGTTTGGATGATTGCTCTCAAGAGATTTGAGAATTTTTTTACAGCGAGCGCACCGATTGGCTTGCCAGCACTCGCAATCGTCAACTATACTTACAAGTGTGTCTTTAAGCAGTTGATTTTCTGAGAGCAAAGCTTGGTAATTTCGCCGGATAGATTCGGCAACTACACTCATGTGCTGGAAGTCTTCGGTGAGACTTTCGATGTCGTTAATTGTATCTGCCCGAATTTGGTCGAGTAGCTCGCAATTTTCTCGCAAACGGCTTTCTTGCAGGTTTGGTTTGGTTTTAATTTTCGTTAATTTCTTCA
Source organism: Microcoleus sp. PH2017_24_DOB_U_A (assembly GCF_020738205.1). NCBI lineage: Bacteria > Bacillati > Cyanobacteriota > Cyanophyceae > Oscillatoriales > Microcoleaceae > Microcoleus > Microcoleus sp. PH2017_24_DOB_U_A. Next base: position 56,193 of record NZ_JAEQCT010000045.1, on the reverse strand, counting down.
TTTTACTTTTCGCTGTCACAGTTACGGAAAAGGCGCGATTAAATCGCGCCTTTTCCACAAAATTAGAACAAGTCAGCAGTTGCTCTGTCTTCCGCTGATGGCAGCGACATATTACCGTTGGAATTCAAAGCAATAGCATCGCTTTCACCGTTGGCGTGAGCGGCCATCAAGGATGCAACTTGTGCTGCTGGTAGGTTATCTAAACAAATCATAGCCCTGGTTCCTTCCAAGTCAATCATCCGCGATTGATTGCTCAGATCGGATAAAACTGCTGCTGCTTGATCGATAACTCCCCAGTCTTTTCGCTCCATCCACGACCATTTTAAACTGTAGTAATTAATCGGTTTTACTACTCCGCTGTCGTCGGGTTTTTGACCGGAATGTTTGACAAATTCGGGGATAAAAATTCCGGTTGCTGGCTCTACGCCGCGCGATTGAACTGATGCGACTAAACGGTTAAAATCGTTCAAGCTGCGGTTTTTGATGTAGGTCACCATCACAACTCCTTGGGGCAGTTCGCCTGTTTCTGCGACGAACCAAAGTTGACCCCAAAGTGTGTGGGAAGTTTGACCGAGGGAACCGAAGAATTTGGCAAATTTGAGGATGGTGATCGAACACTTGGAACCGTAGTCTGTGTCGCCGATCGCCCATTGGCCGCTTTGGCAGTTGTTGCGAACTGCGATCGGGATTTCTGGTACTAGCAAAGCATTGCTCGGTTTGGCTCCAAATACTGAAAATGTAGGTCTTTCTTTTGTAGTAGTCATTGTTCGTTTTTCCTTGGTTATTTATTTGCTGGTAATTGGTAATGGGTAATTGGTAATGGGGAATTGGTAATTGGTAATTGGTAATTGGTAATTGGTAATTGGTAATTGGCTAATTCTCCCACTCTCCCCCTCTCCCCCTCTCCCACTCTCCCCCTCTCCCCTTCCGATTACCGAATAAGATGTGTTGTCGCTTTTGGTTCTGGATATGTGTATTCAAGCATCGCCTCTTGTTGAGCTTGAATAATTCGCAGCGCGGTGAGCAAATGCTCTAACGTTTCTAAGTGCGCTGGGGTGAAGTGGATGCTGAAGCCTTCGCCATCCCGTGCGTAGCCCGGACAAACCAGTGAGGCCGAGCTTTGTTCTTCGTGGGTGGCGATGTATAGCCAGTCATCGTCTTCGAGCTTGTAATGCGTGTCTGTCCAGGTTCTCAGCATTTGCTATCTGTTCCTCCTTAATTTGCTGCGTACAAGCGTTTTGACGCCCAGCGCCGATCGCTCCTCTAAAGTTAATGGTGCTATATCTAGTGTTTTGTCTGGGATATTTTGCACCCTCAACCATACCTGTGCGGTTAAGTTGGTTGATTAAACCGTCAACTAAACCTATGGTAGCCTGTGTTGATTTTCCCGTCAAGTATTTTGTTGAACTTTTCATCAAAACAGGCTAGAATGCCTGTCAGGAGGCGAAAAACCGTGGAACAAACATTTGGAAGACTGATCCGTCAAGCTCGCAAGGACAAAGCTTACTCACAACGTGAGCTAGCGGGTATGTTAAGTGTGGATTTTACTTATTTGTCGAAGCTGGAGAACGATCGCGCCGATTATGCGCCAAAAGAGGAGGTAATCCGAGCATTAGCGCGGAATCTCGATATCAACGAAGAGGAATTGATTTTTCTGGCGGGGAGACTGCCTCAGCAGTACGAAGCGCTGCTGAAGCAGAATCCGAAGGAAATGCAGGCTCTTTTCCGGCGGATGCAAGAAAATCCAGATTGGCTCAAACAATCTTTTGAAGCGTAACAGAGGCCTATCACAGTGAGTATTTTTAAACCGTATTGCTTCTATCCCAAAGAATCGATCGAGCGTTTGGCTTCGGACATCCTGATGCAGATGCAGAAAACGCAAAATTTTGCTCCGAAATGGCCTTTTGAAGCGACAACGGTGGCTGATTTCCTGGATTTGGGCGTAGTCTGGGACTGCATTGAGCCCGATGAGGAAGGTGCGATCGCCGCCAGGATTTTACCCCAGCAGCGGTTAATCGAAATCAACGAATTGATTCTCGAAAAACCGCCGGGGTTCATCGAATCGACGATCGCCCACGAAATCGGCCACTGGGTGCTGCACGTCAATCAAGACGAAGCAGACGGAACTGTGAAACAGTTGGAACTCAACCTGGGCGATACAGAAAAAACCGCCCAGGATGTCGAGGAACCGTTTGTGTGTCGGGGCGCGGGTGCGGATAATAAGGTTTTGTCGATCGAATGGCAAGCCCAATATTTTGCAAGTTGCTTGTTAATGCCTCGATGTATTTTGGAAGATAAAAGACAGGGACGGGATTTAACAAAGTGGTCGCATTTATACAAAATGAGAGATGAATTGGGAGTGAGCATTTCCAATTTGACCAACCGCTTGCAAGAGTTTGGTTGGATTTACATTCCCAAGGGAACCCGCGAGATTTATGCCGGGAAAGAGGCAGCAAACGGTCAGCAGCGGTTGTTTGGGTAGAATTTGATTGAATTTGAGATTTGAGAAGTGCGATCGATTCTCAAATCTTTAAAATTATTTTCACACAATGAGGTGGCAAAATGGAAACCAAACGAGTAGCAGACTTGACAGTTGAAGAACTGCAATCAATAATTCTCGAAACTAAACGAGTAGCAGACTTGACTGTTGGAGAATTGCGATCGATAATTGCGGAAGTTGTCGATATGCGCTTAAGCCAATGGATAAATCCTTTTAATAGCAATACCTTGCCCCTAGTTCCGCTAAGGACGAAGGAAGAACAAATGCAGAGGAATTTAGCAGCAGTAGAGTGGTTACAAAAGTGGCGAGAGGAAGGAGACACCGAGGAACAAACAGAAACGTTTGAATATTTGCAAAAAGTATTAGATGAAGATCGACTTTCGTCTAATAGACCGCTATTTACGCAACAAGCATGATAGTTTTATTGGATTCTGGCCCTCTAGGAATATTAACGAATCCCAAAGGGCCTCCCGTGACGGTAGAGTGCCAACTTTGGGTAGAATCTTTGCTATTAAAAGGCTACAGGATGATTTTACCTGAAATAGCAGATTACGAAGTGCGACGCGAGTTATTGCGAGCAAATAAGCTGGCAGGTATCAGACGACTTAATGAATGCAAATTAAACTGGCTGGAATATTTGCCGATAACAACGCCAGTAATTCTCAAAGCGGCTGAGTTGTGGGCGACATCGCGCCAAGCAGGAATGCCAACAGCAGACCCCAAAGAACTTGATGGAGATGTGATTTTAGCGGCTCAAGCTTTGCTGCTTCGTGGAGGTGGAGAAACGGTTGTAATTGCTACAACAAATGTCGGGCATTTGTCGCGATTTGTGGATGCTCGCGAGTGGACAAATATTCAGTAATTCTCCTTGCTTCCTGTTGTGGTACAGTATTAATGAAAAAAATCATGAATTACACATGGTGGCTAGAAACCGGGTTTCTACGATTTTTACGTTGAGTGACGAAAAATAATCGAAGAAACCCGGTTTCTGGAGCGGCGCGCGCAAGTTATAAACAAATATACTGTGCAAATTATGCAGACAAATATCAGTCTGGTTCTCGAAGCTTGTCAAGAGTTAAATATCAGTTATGAAATCCTCGCGCCCAACCAAAACTTAGTGAGAATCAACCTGAACGGTGAAGATTATTACTTTGTCAATTTCAGTATGCCGTTTAACAACGAGCAAATTGTACACATATTTAAAGACAAAGAATATACCTATCACTTACTGAAAGGCAAGATTAACACTCCTCAAACTCTAGGATTTCTCTCGCCTTTTTGCGAGGAAAAGTATCACAAATATTTAGAGTTTAAAGATTGTGCAGAAATTGCAGCCGAAGTGAGTAAAACATTTTCTCTACCCGTGATTGTGAAAAGAAATCGCGGTTCGGCTGGAAACAATGTATTGCTTTGTGAAACGAAGGAGCAAGTTCAAGCCGCGATTGAAATTGTATTTAATGTCAATAGCAAAGATTATGACTATGTTTGTCTAGCTCAAGAGTACATTGATATCCGACACGAATATCGGGCGGTTTTTTTCAATCACAAGCTGGTTTTGCTGTATGAAAAAGATAAATCAGACGCTAAATTTGCGGGGAATTTAAGCCCGCTGCACTGGGAGGGTGCAAAAGCTAAGCATATTACCGACTCAGAGATTATTTCGGAAATTGAAAATTTTGTTCGCCCTGTTTTTGAAGAGATTCGGATTAATTATGGTGGGTTTGATATTGCGCTAGATACAAATGGGAAATATTGGTTAATTGAAATTAATTCAAGTCCTAATTTTGAGATTTTTGTGAGAGATAATCATCGCCGGATTGCTGTAAAGATGTTTAAAGATATGTTGGAGAGCTTGACTATTAATCAAAAGCCGTAAATGTTCGATTTTAGAGATGCGCTACAATTAACTAAATCCAACAATTACACAAGAAAACATAATGACAGGACAAGTATTAGAAGTAGAGGGTACGTGGGAAGAGATTGTAGCCCTATCCGAAAAATTTGCTGGACGCAGAGTTCGCATCATCCTTCTTGCTAACGAAGACGAAGAAGCACTCCCATCTCCAGAAGAGAGCTTTCGGCAAGCATGGCTGGAAATAAAGACCGGAAAAACTAGACCTGTATCGGAACTGTGGGAAGGTATTGATGCAGCGATCGAGATGATGGAGTCTCTGCCAGAAAATTTACAGCAGCAAGTAGCAGAATACTTGAAAGAGTATATCGCAGACTTAAAAGATGAGCTTCAATGGGAAGAATCTTTCAAAAAAACACAACCGCAACTTGTGGCGGCTGCCAAACGCGCAAAACAAGAAATTGCTCTTGCTAAGGAACCGCTGAAGTCAGCAGAAGAGTGTTTTCGCCAAGGATGGTACGAAGCAATGACAGGGCAGACTATACCGCTTTCTGAACTGTGGGATGGAATTGATGCAGAATAATCCTCCTTTAAGGCAGATTATACCCACGCGAGAATTCCAACGCGACTTACGCGCTCTTTCTAAAAAGTACCGCCATATCCGATCGGATGTTCAGCCAATTATTGAAAAACTGCAAGCTGGAGAGTTGCTGGGAGTTCCGATACCTGGGATTGGTTACGAAATATTTAAGGTGCGTGTTAAAAACAGCGATGTTCAAAAAGGAAAAAGCGGTGGATATAGATTCATTTACTACCTTCAAACAATGACGATCGTTATCTTGATTGCCATTTATTCAAAATCAGAACAATCAGATATTGCCGCCGATCGAGTTTTAGCAATTATCAGCGAATTTAACGAGTTGATTGAAGACGCAGGAGAAACGACAGAAGAAATACAAGATAAGGACTAAAGTCCTCACTACAAACCTTAGATTACATCCTCTCCAACACTTGAATCCCTAACAATCCTAATCCTAACTTCAAAGTCCGTGCCGTCAAATCGCACAAAATTAACCGCGAAGTCCGTAACGGTTCCTCCGCTTTCAACACCGGACATTGCTCAAAGAATTGATTGAACTTTTGACTTAATTCAAACAAATACTGACAGATTCGATTCGGCAACAAATCGCCGCCAACAGCATTTACAACTTCATTCAACTGCAATAAATGCTTGGCTAAAACTAACTCCGCATCCGACTCCAAAATTACTTTTGCACTAGCATCTAAGTTGTCAAAATTAATCTCACCTTTGCGACGAATTCCCTGCACGCGCACGTAAGCATACAGCATATAAGGTGCGGTGTTTCCTTGCAATGCGAGCATTTTGTCGTAACTAAATACATAGTTGCTCGCCCGGTTTTGACTTAAATCGGCGTACTTAACGGCGCTCAAACCAACTACGTGAGATACGTTGGCTATAAACTCTTCTGTTTCTTGTCTTTCTTCTGCTGCTAATCTTTTTTCCAAATCTGCGCGGGTTCGCACGATCGCCTCATCGAGCAAATCTTGCAACCGCACTGCATCCCCAGAACGAGTTTTTAATCTTTTGCCATCTTCTCCGCATACCAAACCGAAGGGAATGTGGACAATCTCGACATCTTCGGGAATCCAATTGGCTTTTCTGGCGACTGCAAATACTTGGGCGAAATGGTTGGATTGTCCGGAATCTGTGACGTAAATTATGCGCTTTGCCTTGTCGTTTTGAATGCGGTAGCGGATGGCAGCTAAGTCTGTTGTGGCGTAGTTGTAGCCGCCGTCGGTTTTTTGGACGATTAGCGGTAATGGTTCGCCTTCTTTGTTGGTGAATCCGTCTACAAATACGCATTTGGCGCCGTCACTTTCTACTAGCAAACCGAGATTGGTTAAATCTTCGACTACTCCGGGCAATAATGGATTGTAAAATGATTCGCCGCGTTCGGTTAATTTGATGTCGAGCAAATCGTAGATTACTTGGAATTCGCGGCGGGATTGATCGCACAGCAGTTTCCAGGCGCGTCTGGTGTCTTCGGCGCCGGCTTGCAGTTTTACGACTTCTTGTCTCGCGGTTTCTTTGAAGATTTCGTCTGCGTCGAAGCGCTGTTTTGCTTGGCGGTAAAATGCAACTAAATCGCCTAAGTCTAGGGCGTCAGCAGTTGTTAAAGCTTCGGGGTGAACTTCGCGCAAATAGGCGATTAGCATTCCGAATTGGGTGCCCCAGTCGCCGATGTGGTTGATTCTGATTACGTCGTGGCCTTGAAATTCGAGGGTGCGGGCGATCGCATCTCCGATGATTGTCGATCGCAAATGGCCGACGTGCATTTCTTTGGCGATATTCGGGCTCGAAAAGTCGATCGCGATTCTCTGAGGCGTTTGAGTCGGTGAAATCCCCAAACGGGTGTCGGCGGCGATCGCGCTTATCTGCGCTTCCAAATAAGCCGGTTTCAGCTTCAAATTGATAAAACCCGGGCCGGCGATTTCTGGAGTTTCGCAGATGTCGGCAATATCTAGGTTTTCGACGATTGTAGAGGCGATCGCCCGCGGTGGCTTGCCTAACTTTTTGCCCAAACTCATCGCCGCGTTGCACTGAAAATCCCCAAACTTGGGATTATTCGCAGGCGCTAGCATCAGATCCGTATCGGCATAACTCTCGCCGAATGCGGAGGTGAAGGCTTTTTCAAATCTTGTTTTTAACTGTTGGGCGATCGAGTTCATCTTTTATATTTTGATTGGATACTTATTTTAAACTCTAGATTAAGCACTTTGTGTCAATAATAATCTTACAACTCAGGCAATTTCCCTCTCCCCCTCTTTCCCTCTCCCCCTCTTTCCCGATTCCCAATAAAATTTTGTGTGCTTAGGTTTGAGCTGCTGGTGCAGTCGAAATCACTGACCGCATTAACACATAGTACATTTTATCACAGTTGCGATCGCTACACAAATCCAAAAAGATCACATCTAGTCAACGATCGCGATCGCTAGATAATTTATTTAAATCAGTTACATTAACGTATGTTAATATTTTTTTAATGCTCCCCAAAATTCTACGGAAGGAAGTAGTTATGTTATCTCAACCTGTTTTTGGCGATCGTTCTCTGACCCAAGCCTTTTATCAAGCTGTAATCGATCGCTTCGATGACCCTCTGAGTCTTTCGACTCAAGCACTATTACGAGAGTGTACCCTCGGTTTCGCCCCTTGTCCCGAAGGAGTCAAAACCTTTTTCATTATCGCGCCGAGTCTGGATGCAGCCGAGCAACTAATTGGCAAAATGGACAACATTTTAGAGCGAGTTGCCGAACTCATGGCTGGAGTCGGACAAGTTGCCCTGTGCATCGTTCCCCCCGGCAGCGAGGCCGAGGAACAAGTAGATCTGCAAAACTTAGAAAAAGTTCCCCCCGATTGTCTCGCTTGCAAATTCTTTACAATTATGTGTGCTGATGCTGCGAGCGATCGGTAAAATTGACACTTAGCAACCAGCAACTTGCTGTGTTGCGCCGAACCTGTGCCAGTACCGGCGCGGGAGACATTGCCTACTTAGTAACAATCCCTGGAATCATCAGGGCAAAGCGTGCAGGTAATTCGATCGAAAGCAAGGTTGCACTCGCTATCAAAGATTGTTCAACAAGCAGGCACAATTAACATACCTTCATGCCCGCTTATCAGTCGATCTGATTTTTACCTGCCGGCTCAAGCAGCCGTGCATCTACTTTTTAGCTCCCCAATCAAAGCCGCCAAAAAGCCGCACTAACTTTCCTCGGTGTCTCGCTTCAAAAGATAGCAAACAGTTGACAGTTGACAGTTGACAGTTGACAGTTGACAGTTGTTAGCTGTTAGTTAGTTGGTAGGGGCGGTGGATGGTGCAGGCCCGCCGTCTTAGTCATCAGTCATCAGGAAGAAGGAAGTTCATCCGAACTTGCAATGTACGGAATGTAACGGATTTAAAAGTCAAGGAAGAGAGAAGAAGGCTTGCTTCGGCTACGCGATCGCGTCAAAAGAAGGAAGAGGTTCGAGGGCAGAAGATATACACAGCAAGCTTTTTAACAAGAGATATTTTAGGTTGAATTAGGTGCATTTACTGCTCGTTGCAAAAGAGAGTTTTGCTTGACATTCATTAAGTTTGCAGCGAGCAGAAATATTGGAAAAAATAGATAGTTAGTAGTTAGTAGGGTGCATCATCCGTAGGGGCGAAGCATGACCGCAGAAAATATGGGATGATAACTAATAATTTATATGCGGTCATGCTTCGCCCTCTTCAAAAGTGAGATGCACCCCATCAGTCCCAAGTTTTGACACAATTTAAACACAGAGAAACTGACGCAGTTTACCAAGAAGAATGGGTTTAAAGCCTCCTCCTTAAGCAGGGGGAAATAAAACAAAATTATTTACTGCTTCAATACTCGGACTTCTAGGTAGAGGTCGATCTCAAACTGTCAACTGTCAACTGTCAACTGTCAACTGTTGAAGGGGATATATAGTGCGATCGCATCCCAGGCTCATAGAATTTGTTAAAAATTTAAGTTGAAAAATTGAATTATTAAATTTTATGCCTAGCATTGGCGATAAAATCTAAGATTGCAATTCTCAAATCTAAAATCAAGCCATCATGGTAAAACTGACACCGAACCCTAGCTTTAGTTTAACGATTCGCGTTGCTCTGCCGAACCAGCCGGGAATGCTCGCTAGCGTCACCAGTGCGATCGGCTCTGTGGGCGGCAACTTCGGCCAAATCGACTTGATCGAGCAAACCCGCGCCACTACAGTTCGCGATATCACCGTCGATGCTTACAGCACCGAGCACAGCGAAGAAATAGTCCAAGCAGTGAAAGCGCTAGCGGATATCAAAGTGATCGACGTGTACGATCGCACTTTCAACCTGCACCGCGGCGGTAAAATCAGCGTAGAAAGCAAAATTTCCCTCAAACGCCAGTCAGATTTGGCAATGGCCTACACTCCAGGAGTCGCTCGCATCTGTACCGCGATCGCCAATGACCCCCAACAAGTTTACAACCTGACAATCAAACAAAATACTGTTGCCATTGTTACCGACGGTAGCGCAGTTTTGGGACTGGGAAACCTGGGGCCCGAAGCCGCCCTGCCAGTCATGGAAGGCAAAGCCATGCTATTTAAAGAATTTGCCGGAATTGACGCCTTTCCTATCTGTTTGAATACCCAAGATACTGACGAAATTATTCGCACAGTGCAGAATATCGCCCCGGTTTTTGGTGGTGTTAACCTCGAAGATATTTCTTCACCTCGCTGCTTTGAAATTGAAGCAAGATTGCGGGAAACCTTAAATATTCCGATTTTTCACGACGATCAACACGGAACTGCGATTGTTAGTTTGGCAGCATTAATTAATGCCTTGAAACTCGTCAAAAAAACAATGGCAGAAGTGTGTATCGTAATTAACGGCGCCGGTGCGGCCGGAGTCGCGATCGCCCGTTTGCTGCGGAAAGCAGGTGCCGAAAACATCATCATGTGCGACTCCAAAGGCGTCCTTTCCAAAGATCGCACGGATATGAACCCAGAAAAACTGGAATTTGCTGTAGCTTCGAGCGGTACTTTGGAAGATGCGATCGCCGGTGCGGATGTATTTTTAGGTGTCAGCGCCCCTGGCGTGCTCACGCGATCGATGGTGCGATCGATGGCCGAGAATCCGATCGTTTTTGCCATGGCAAATCCCATTCCCGAAATTCAGCCAGAATTAATTATGGAGGATGCGGCGATTATTGCTACCGGACGCAGCGATTACCCGAATCAAATTAACAATGTTTTGGCGTTTCCGGGGATATTTCGAGGTGCTTTGGACTGCAAAGCTCGCACGATTACGACCAGTATGTATCTAGGTGCAGCTTACGCGATCGCCTCTTTAGTCAGTCCTTCGCAGCTTGACAAAGAACACATTATACCCTCAGTTTTTGACGAGCGAGTTGCCATTGCTGTCGCCGGTGCAGTGCAGTTGGCCGCCCGATCCGAAGGTATCGCCCGCGATTAACAGAAGGAACAGTTGACAGTTGACAGTTGACAGTTGACAGTTGACAGTTGACTCCGAAAGCAGGAAAGCAGTTGACAGTCGAGAATAGTTGACAGTTGAGGGAGAAAAGAGGGAAGAGGGAAGAAGGAAGGGGGAAGATACCATGTATAAATTCATGGTCTTTGTCGCAGTTTTGTACTTCTTGTTTTGGGATTTTTCTGGTTTATTCTCATTCTCCGTTTCCTCCTTCCCGTTCATTCTTACTCCTTTTTTCTTCCCCATCCTCTCTTTGTCCCTCTCTCCTCCCTCAGCGGATCGGCATTAAATTCCGTACACTGCTAGTTGCCGAACTTCCCTCGAACCTCGAACCTTTAACCTCTTCCTTCTGCCCCCGAACCTCAACATCTATCCCTTACCAGAAATCATTGGTTGAAAGCCTCTCCGTTTTAGGGATAAATTAAAATCAGACGATTCATTACTCCAATCCTCGGACTTCCAGGTAGAAGTTGCCCTCAAGCGGTCAACTGTCAACTGTCAACTGTCAACTGTCAACTGAATGAAATCCGTTATACAATCCGTTGCCGAACTTCCTTCTTCCTGCTTTTTTGCTGAGTGATAAAAATCACACCAATAAACCAGATAATCGACATAATAAAGATATAATTAATTATCCCAAGCCCAGCTAGGTCAGATGCAAAGCCAGTTAGGAGAAGAGCGCAGCAACAGCAAATTATTAGAACCGTCCCCGCTCGGGCTGGCATTGTGCCGGACGGACGGGACTTTTCTTGACGTAAATCCAGCTTTTGCGAATATTATTGGTCGGACAGTTGTAGAAACTCTCAACCTCAACTACTGGGAAATTGTGCAAACACAGTGTACTGCCAGAGACAAGTATCTAGAAATTCCAACCAAAAATAGGTGCGCGGGCACGTGTGCAGCAGCATACAAACATAAAAACAACCATCTCGTACCCGTGCGAGTGTCGGAGCGGGCAATTGAAACAGACGGAGAGTGGGCGATTTGGTTGAGTGCTGAACAAGTTGTTAATTGGGAGCCTGAAAATAGCGAGCTGCTGGAATCAGCGCCGTCGCACTGCAATTGTCATCTAGAAAAATTGCTGGAAAACCAGAATACTGAGTTGGCAAAAACTCACGAACTACTCCAAGAAAAAATCGCCGAACTCGAACTTGCAAAATCGCAACTGCAACTCCAAAATCAGATTTTAGAGCAAATTCGCGAAGCCGTAATTTGCACGGATGCTGGCGGCTCAATCACCAGTTGGAATAAACAGGCTCAAAGACTCTACGGATATGAGAATAGTGAAGTAATCGGTCAAAATATTGCTCTACTTTATCTGCAAGAACAGCGAGAATTACTATCTATATTAGTGGCTCAACAGCTAGAAGAAACAGGCGAGTCGGATCTAGAGATTACCATGCAGCGCAAGTCTGGAGAAAATTTTTACTCGCACTTGTCACTTTCTCTGTTAAAAGACGTTCGTGGCGAAATTATTGGAAGTGTCGGCTGCATCAGAGACATTAGCGATCGCAAAAAAATAGAACAAGAATTAGCACAGAGACAAGCACTATTTGATTCCTTTTTGCAGGAGGCACCCGCAGGATTTTGCATTTTTGATTCCCAACTTCGGTACGTGCAAATTAATCAATTTCTAGCCGAAATAAATAGCCTGAGTCCTGCTGAACACATTGGCAAGACTTTACGCGAAATATTGCCGGAAATCGCTCCAATGGTAGAGCCTTTATACGAACAAATATTGAGAACCAAGCAACCTCTAATTAACATGGAAATGAGCGCTGAGAATCCCAGAAATCCGGGGATTATGCGACACATGACAGCTTCTTATTTTCCTCTACTCGACAAAGACGGTGAGGCGATCGGCATGGGTGCACTGGTTATTGACATTAGCGATCGCAAACAAGCAGAAGCAGCCCTCCAAAAAAGCGAACAGCTCTACCGCACTATGGCAAGCAACATTCCCAACAGTGCGGTGATGCTGTTCGATCGCGAAATGCGCTTTACCCTGGTAGAAGGCACAGAATTAGCAGGAGTGGGGCTTTCTAAAGAGTTAATGGAAGGCAAGACAATCTGGGAAGTATTCCAGCCGGATTTTTGCGCTGCTGTCGAGCCAAATTATCTGGCGGCCCTGGCTGGAGAAACAGTTGTTACAGAATTTACCTATGGCGATCGCATTTACCTCGCTTATACTTTGCCAGTCAGAAACGAACGGCAAGAAATCACCGGCGGATTGCTAATGACTCAAAACATTACGGCTCGCCAATTAGCAGAAGAAGCCCTCAGAGAAAGCGAAGAAAAATATCGCTGCATTGTCGAAACAGCCGATGAAGGCATTTGGATGATCGATGCGGAGGGTAAAACTACTTTTGTTAACCAAAAAATGGCTGATATGCTAGGCTGCACCGCAGAGGATGCGATCGGGCAGTCACTATTTGCTTTCATGGATGCAGAAGGCATCGCGATCGCCCAAGCCAATCTCAACCGCCGCAGTCAAGGAATTCGCGAACAGCACGATTTTAAGTTCCTGCGCCGAGACGGGAGCGAGTTGTGGGCGATGCTTTCTACTAATCCATTGCCAGACAAAGAAGGGCGCTATATCGGCGCTTTGGCAATGGTTGCCGACATTACCGATCGCAAGCAAACAGAAGCCGCATTACAGCAGTCAGAAGCCAAATTTCGATTACTTTACGAATCAACCAGCTTGGCTGTTTTAATGTTAGATGAAAACGGTATCCGCAATGTCAACAACGCCACCATAGAACTATTTGGAGCCACTAGCCAAGGGCAGTTTGTCGGCAAGAATCCAGGCGAATTGTCGCCTCCTTTCCAACCCAACGGCAGAGACTCTTTGAGCATGGCGAATGAGATGATGGCGATCGCCTTTGAATGTGGTAATCACCGTTTTGATTGGGTTCACCAGCGTTTAGACGGTACGAATTTTCCCGCAGAAGTCGTGCTGACAGTCATCGAAGTTGGAAATGAAAGCGTTATTCAAGCAGTCGTCCAAGATTTAACCGATCGCTTCCTTGCAGAAGAAACATTAGTGCGATCGGAACAAGCCCTCAGACAGCAAGCTCAGAGAGAACAACTACTCAATCAAATAGCCAACCAAATCCGCATTTCTTTAGATTTAGACACAATTTTAGCAACCGCCGTTCAAGAAATTCAGAATCTCATGCAGCCAGATTGGTGCATCTTCACTTGGTACCGTCCCAACAGCAATCCTCCGGTTTGGGACGTGACTTGCGAAGCCAAAAATGTAGCTTTGCCAAGTTTCCTAGGTACTTATGTTGTAGAGAACACATCTAGTGCAGGAGTAGAGCAAATTTTGCGCCGAGAAATTCTGCGAATTGATGATGTTAGCACTTTTGACAATGTAGAATTGCGCCAAGCTTTCCAGGCAATAAAAGTTAAATCAGTGCTGTCGCTGCCAATTCATACTGCTGCCGGCGATATTGGCGCGATTACCTGCTATCAGGCTCTGTCGGCGCGAAATTGGAGCGATTCGGAAGTCGAATTGATGCAAGCGGTGATCGCTCAAATTGCGATCGCGATCGACCACGCCGAACTCTACGATCAAACCCGCACAGCAGCCCGATTAGCTCAAGATCAAACTCAACAGCTAGAACAAACTTTGCACCAACTCCAACGAACCCAAACTCAATTAATTCAAAGTGAAAAAATGTCTAGTTTGGGACAGTTAGTCGCAGGTGTAGCCCACGAAATCAATAACCCAGTTAATTTTATATACGGCAATCTGAGCTACACCAGCGAATATACTGAAAACTTGCTAAAAATGCTGCAATTTTACCATCGTGAATACCCCCAGCCTAGCGTAGCAATTTTAAATGCCAGAGAAGCCTTTGAAATTGATTATATTGTTGAAGATTTACCAAAAATTGTCACATCAATGAAAGTCGGAGCCGATCGCATCCGCGACATAGTTTTGAGCCTGCGGACTTTCTCAAGACTTGACGAAGCCGAAATGAAACAAGTTGATATTCACGATGGCATTGAAAGCACGCTGATGATTTTGCAAAACCGCCTCAAAAATAAACCCGATCGCCCGCCAATCGATCTGATTAAAGAATATGGTAACTTGCCTTTAGTTGAATGCTATCCCGGTCAGTTAAATCAAGTATTTATGAATTTGTTGAGCAATGCGATCGACGCATTGGAAATGGAGACAAATAAACCAGAATGCAAGGAAGGGAAGGATTTAGCAATTAGAATTCGCACCGAAGTAACCGACAATAACTGCGTAATGATGCGGATAGCTGACACAGGCCCCGGGATGAGCGAAAACGTGAAACGGCGCTTGTTTGACCCATTTTTCACCACAAAACCCATCGGCAAAGGCACAGGCTTAGGATTGGCGATTTCGCACTCTATTGTCGTAGAAAAACACGGAGGCGAGCTGACCTGCAATTCTGTATTGGGAGAAGGTTCCGAATTTGCGATCGAGATTCCGCTGCGGCAAAAAAGAAATTAGTTATTGGTTATTGGTTATTGGTTATTGGTTATTGGTTATTCGTAGGGTGCGTCAGTTAGGGATTCAAATAGCACAGAAAATGGGAGCATCTCAGTTTTGCAAGAAGCATTTTTTCTTGTAGTGCGAGCGTCCCCGCTCGCGTGCTTGTAAGCACGCGAGCGGGGACAGCACTGTAAATACAAAACTGAGATGCTCCCCAGAAAATCCTGTAAGCTGACGCACCTTTCAACAAACTATGGTGCGTCAGCCACTAGCTTCTCAACATCACCAAATATCGCGCATACTGACGCACCCTACGACACTACGACAAACTACCCTTTACCACCAGACGCACACCGCCAGCGGGCGCCATTGTCAAACCGCGGCGTACAGGCACAACCGGACGATTTTCTGCAAGTTCCAAACAATATCGCGACAGCACTTTCGCCAAGACTAACTTCATTTCAAACATCGCAAATGCCGCGCCAATACAGCGACGGTTCCCTCCCCCAAACGGCAAATATTCGTAAGGTGAAAATTGCCTTTCTAGAAAACGTTCTGGTTTAAAACGATTTGGTTCGGGGTAAAGATCCTCTCGGTGATGAACCAAATAAATGCAGGTAGAAAGCATGACTCCTTTGGGAATATCATAACCCATTAACTGCATCGGAGCTTGCGGAACGCGCGGAAATGCAAAAAATACGATCGGATAAATTCGCAGCGTTTCCGAACAGACAGCATTCAAATACGGCAGTTTAGCAATTTCCATCCCATCGCAATTGTCAACATCAATAGAAGAGAGTTCTTGCAGCAATTTTTCGCGGACTTCCGGGAGATAGTGAATCCAATACAAAGCCCAGGCTAAAGCTGTGGCGGTAGTTTCGTGTCCCGCGAATAACATTGTCATTAATTCATCGCGCAATTCAACGTCGCTCATCGGCTGTCCCGCTTCGTCGCGGGCTGAAACCAACAAGCTGAGGATGTCTTCGCCCAAGGGTTGAGATTGAGTTTTGCGATCGCGAATTTCTTGATAAAGCAGTTCATCCAAACGCTGTCTCTGCCGCAAAAACCGTCCCCAAGGACTCCAAGCCCCCAAATCTTTTTGCAGTGACTTTACCAGCAAAAAGGTAGCATTTAATGGATTACTAAACACGCTGAACATATCAACCATTAATTGGTGAATTTGTTGGTAGCGTTCTCCTTCGCTCAGCCCAAAAACTGCGTGCAAAATCACATCCAAAGAAATGTTTTGCATGGTTGCTTGGGCGACGAAAGTATTACCAGGAGTCCAAGTATTAATTGCTTTTTCGGTGATGTCGCGGATGATTTCTCCGTAAGCTTTCATACGTTCACCGTGCAAAGGTGGCATTAAAAGCTTGCGCTGCTGCAAATGTTGATCGCCATCTAACAACAATAAGGAATTGGGGCCTACTAAAGGTAACGTTACTTGGTTTCCCGTACCAGATTCAAAGAATTTACTATCCGCTGTGAAAATTTCTTGAATTGCTTGAGGATTGCTAATAACTACCTGGGGCGGAAAGTTGCTGAATTGGGTGGTGAAAATGTCGCCGTATGTCTTATAATTTTTCTCTAAATAATAGAGGGGATTTAAAATCCCCCGGACTGTCTGAACAAATCTCCCCTGTTTAGGGCCGTCTAGCAATTTGTTGCTAGTGTTATTTTGAGATTGAGAATTTTCTGTGAGGATAGTCATTGGTTTTTATCCTGCTTTTGTTGTTTCAGATGACTGAAAGCATTATTACTATTTCCAAGCGATCGCGAATCTCTATTCTAGCTTGTTGACGCCGAGAGATTTTACGTAAACCCGATCGCACCTTGCTGTTTCCACACCCGTTGTCGGTAGATATCCGCTAGTTTCGTACATTTTCACAGCTTCTTTGAGAACGCTAGCAGTTTCGATCCAGATTTCATCAAAGCCGCGAGCCATTATTTTACTTTCCAATTCTTGCAGTAAAAATTTCCCCAAACCTTGTCCCCTTGCTGCTGGCAAAATATACATTTTGCGAATTTCCACAGCATTCTTCCCGCGCTCGATGGGATAGTAAGCCGCCGTACCGACTATTTGATCGTGCTTTTCAACTACCCAAAATTCCCCGCCCTTCTTCTGATAGTGTAGTTCTACATCATAGACATCTCGATCTGCGCCATGAACTTCGCATTGTAAACCGTACTCTACCAAAACATTCTGAATTAAATGGAATGCCTCAGCCCGATCGCGCGTTTCCCACGAACGAATTAAAAAATCCCGATGTTGGGTTCTCATTAGTTGTTACTAATTATACTTATTTTTGGACTTTGGCAACTGTAATTTTACTGATAATTAGTGTTTTACAGTCTGGAAATGCACCCAACTTTTAACTATGAATTCTCGGTTCAGGATAAAGAGTTGCCAGCAACTCGCTCTCTATCAATGATAATTGCTCCAGCCGCTCAATAACAAGAGCGCGATCGAAATAAGTTGTTGCCAAAATCCAATATACCCCGTAATGGCGCGCTTCCGAAGCCATCAAACTGCGGTAAAACTTAGCTAATTCTGCGTCGGGACAGTGTTCGCCTAGCAGCCCCAACCGCTCGTGACTCCGCGCTTCAATCAAACCAGAAACCAACAAAGAATCCAAAAGTCTCTCCGGTTCCTGCTTGCGAATTTGGGCGGACAAACCCCCACCGTAGGGAGGCGCAGCCAAAGGGCCCAAAGCGATCCCGCGCTCTTCTAAGCGCTGGTTGACTTGCTCGAAATGCTCCAATTCTTCGCGGGCGATGGCGGTTAACATCCGCACCAATTTTTCCCGCGCTGGGTAGCGAAACATTAAATTTAACGCTACTCCGGCCGCTTTCCGCTCGCAATGAGAATGATCTAATAAGATTGTATCCAAATGGGCGATCGCCTGTTCGATCCAAGCTGGCGAAGTCGGCTGTTTCAAAAACTTAATTGTTGGCAGTGTTGAACTCATATTATTTGACATTTTAGATGTGAGATTTTAGATCATTTCCGTTTAATTCGTCCTGGTATTCGATCGAGTTCTGTAGGGGCGGGTTCGCCGAAATATTAGATAAGTATCGACAAATTATATAAACCCGCCCCGCCCCTACGCCCGACGATGTAACCGGATTTGATTTGATATGATATCATGTCCGGTCGATCGTAATATCCGGTCGGGGCGGGTTTATTGGATTTAGGATTTGTGTTGAATATCAGGGTGAACCAGCCCCTACAACAATCACGATCTATTGACCAGATTTGATACAATCTAGTTTATTTTTGCCTCGGTAAGGATAGGCAACCGAGGACAATCTACTGTGCCGTTTTCCTACTTTTGGGAATTGACTTTGCCTAACTTTTCAAACACCGCATACATATCACCAGCAAACTTTTTCGGATTCCACAACGGCGACAAATTGGCTGAGTCTTTAGATTTCATCAACTGTGCTTGAATTGCCTTTCTTAATTCACCATCTTTACCCAATTTTACACCCATATTCACATATTCAGCCCAAGACCAAGCCACACCAGTTTCAATTCCCAAAGCCTGCAAAAACGAATAACCCATTCTCGACAAAAACTGTTCTCCCGTGCGAGTCACCACCGGCAAATTAAACCACAAAGCCTCTAAAGTGTGAGTACCTCCATTGTAAGGATAAGAATCTAACAAAACATCGGCCAGCAAATAGACAATTCTGTGTTCTTCCTCCGTAGCAAACCTGGGCAAAAACTTAATTCTGTGCCGGCTAACTCCCTCAGCTTCACAAGCTTGATGGTACGCACCTTCAAATACGGCAGCATCGCCCAAAGCTTTGTGAATTAAAATACTGTTCGGCACTTGTTTGAGAATCGCAATTTGTGCTTTTACTAAGTCGGAATTGAATTTTCTGCCGGGAGTGACGCACAAGTAAACTATTTGATCTAAACCGATGCGATTCGACTTTCTCAACGCCACCGGATCGACTCCATACCTCTGAAAACCTGACACTGCGACAAAGGAATCCGGCATTCTAATTAGCTGCTCGTCATAATATTTTTCCCTACCTGCTGGGTGCGAATGCCAGTCTGTAAGAAAGTGATTTTCCGAGGATATGTAAGGGGCGTCAAATCCGAGCCAAGAGACACAAACTGGTGCGGGTTTTTGGTGAAGAATTTCAGCGTGAATTGGGACGCTGAGAGAATCTAAATCGACTAAAATATCCAATTCATCTTGCTGAATTTGGTTGATAATTTCTGCGGAATTGGCAAGTCCGTTTGGGTAAGTTTTGGGGAAAGTGAGTTTGCCCAAACTATCAAATTGCTGAGTGCGATCGTCAGGAGTAATTCTTTCGGAAGCGTACAGATATAAATTGGGTGTGAACTCGGACAATTCGCGAATGATGTCAGCGCTGCACCAACCTACAGAATGACGGCTGAAGTGATTGGACAAAAACCCAATTTTTAATTTACTGGCTGGGGATTGTGGTTTAAAACTGTAATTTGCGGGTTGAGAAAAATTAGGTTTGATACATTTTTCGATATACTTTTGGGCAATTAATCTGTAAAGTTTAGAGTTGGCTGCTAAGTCATCTCGCACATAGGGCGTGCTGAATAAGAAGTTTGCATAAAGCGATTTAATTTCTACCGAGCTAGCCGTTTCTAAGTTTTGTTGCAAGTACGACTCTAACTCTAAAAATCGATCGCGCGCAATTTGATTCAATCCCGAGACTTGATAGGTGCTGACGTAGTAAATCGCCGTCATAATTGGATCGGTTTCGGCGCACATTTGGCTGTATTTGTGTACGGCTTGCCGCGCGGCTGCTAAATCGCTAGTATCTCGGAGGATGCCGCACAAATGTTGGTGGGCGGCAATAAAATCTGGTTTGATTTCTAGGGCTTTTTGCAGGTTGGGTATGGCTTCTTTTGCTTTGCCCTGGTGGCGCAAAATTATGCCAATTTGACAGTAGGCTTCGGGTAAATCGGGTTTAAATGCGATCGCCTGTTGCCATGCAGCCACAGCCTCGTCTAACTTCCCTTGCCGCGCTAATTTATCGCCTAAATTTATGTGAAAATCTACCTGAGCTAGATGGGGATTGAGTTCTAGGGCTTTTTGCTCGTAGGCTACGGCTGCATCCGACTGCCCTTGCTGCTTCAGTGCGCCTGCCAAATTCCAGTAAGCAGCAGCCAAAGTTGGTTTAAGTTCGATC
This sequence comes from Microcoleus sp. PH2017_24_DOB_U_A, assembly GCF_020738205.1. Classification (NCBI taxonomy): domain Bacteria; kingdom Bacillati; phylum Cyanobacteriota; class Cyanophyceae; order Oscillatoriales; family Microcoleaceae; genus Microcoleus; species Microcoleus sp. PH2017_24_DOB_U_A. The sequence goes on along the minus strand of NZ_JAEQCT010000045.1, from coordinate 36,136 downwards.
GCCTTTTGGTAATTGACGATCGCCTCCACGAAATGCCCTTGTTTGTAGAGCATACTCCCCAAATTAGCATAAGCCTCAGCAAAATCGGGATTCAGGGCGATCGCCTCCGAATAAAACCGCATTGCTTCCTGAATCTGGCCGCTTGCTTGCTGCACATTGCCCATTGTCACGTAAGCCGCCGCCCAATTCGGTTGCAATTCCAGAGCTCGGCGACAAGCAGCCACGGCGGCTGCTAAATTGCCTTCAGAGTAATAAGTTTCTGCAACGACAGTCAGCGATGCAGCATCTTCTAATTGGGGTGTTTCGGATTGGTTGCGAAAATCGGAATTCATTTGGCGCCCTATCTGTGCTATCAAGTTAAAGGTTGAATTTAGATTATTTTGCAGAGTAGCAGTTTTATCGGAACTACGGGCGATCGTCACAGATAATTTATGAGCGAGAAGCAAGCGACACAGCGCCAACATCACATCAAGTGGAAACCAAACCTCCTGCTGGGGATACTCTTGTTAGCCTTAGCAATCCCCTTACCCTTTGCCCAAAAGACTCTCGCGCAAAAGCAGACAGCCGACTTTCGGCAGCGACTATTTCAAACAGCCCTTTATTTCACCCTATATTTTGAGGGCGGATTCAGCAATCACCCCGCAGATAAGGGCGGCAGAACCTATCGGGGCATCCTGCAAACGGAATACAACTCCTACCGCTACAGTCGCGGGCTGCCACCCCTCGACGTGACGCAGATGTCGGAAGCAGAGCTCATGGAAATTTATAAATATTACTGGGATTCGAGCCTGTCGGGTACGATGCAGCCTGCTTTGGCGATCGTCATGTTTGACACTGCTGTTAATTTTGGTATTAACAATTCTATTACATTTTTGCAGCAAGCTTTAGGATTGCCGCAAACTGGTGTTTTTGATGCGCGCACGAGGGATGCACTAAAATCTGCTAATAACAAAAATACGGCGCTGCAAATGATTAACGAACGGATTATTTACCGCTACAAACGAGTGCAAGAAGATCCGAGTCAAATGGCTTTTTTCCGGGGTTGGCTGAGTCGCGATTACAGTTTGTGGGGCTACGTAAACAAGATTAAGTAGTTGGGAATTGGGAATTGGGAATTGGGAATTGGGAATTGGGCATTGGGCATTGGGCATTAATAGCCGTTTCTCCCTCTCTTCAATTGTCCAATTCTTCCCTTCTTCCCTCTTCCTTATTCATTCTTCCATCGGAATTCCATCCGTTACATCCGTTACACAATCCGTTGCCGAACTTCCTTCTGCCTTTTTAATATTATCTCTCTCTTCTTCTCTGCGCTCTCTGCGGCCTCTGCGGTAAAATCATCCAGAAAAAATCGTAGTTGCGAGATTCCCCACTTCTTAAAAAAGTAGGGAATCTCAAAAATGAATCTACAGCAACACGAAATCCGATGCAGTAACCAAACTATTGAACCCAGTCACCGTTGCCAACACTTGATTATCTGCCGCTGATAAAATCGTTACCGCTGGCGCCGATTAAAGTAACGCTACGATCGGTACCGAGTCGATCGCACTTTGCTGTAGTTATAGAAGGAAGACAGCCCTTCGGCTTCGCTCTGGGTAAAAAGCTAACTAAGGATTTTTTTTAATTGGGTACAGTCAAAATTGCAACGTGCTAATTTGGGAATATATTCTCTATTTAAAACTTGTACTTGATACAATAATCGCAACTATGAATCATGTCAATTCATAAAAGTCATAACTTAAAGTCATAAAAGTCATATTTATAAAAATATATTTCAATCAGTAGACAAAGCTATCAAAGTTAAGTCAAATCATGTATAACAGAAACTTAAGCATAGAAAAATGCGTGACTCCCGTACAAATCACTTAAAATATGAAGCCTATGACGGTAGAAGAAGCAATAATTTTTTTGGACAACCTGGTATACCAACAAACAGAAAAAAACCTGAGTCGGTTGCAGCAGTCGATAATTAAAGGAGTTTTAACTGGTTTGACGTACCAAGAAATTCAGCAAAACGATCCGATCGCCCGCGGGTACACAGTGGGATACCTGGGGCGATATGTCGGCTACAAATTGTGGAAAGACCTCACCAAGGTATTGAAGCAAGCAGAAATTATTCGACCAGAAGAAAGAGTAGTCGGAGCAAATCTTTGGGACTGTATCATGAGATCTCTAGAAAAAGGCACAAAACCTGTTAAATCTGTCGATCCGATCTTGCAAAGGCTGCTGCGGATGCGTTACCGAATCCGAGAACACTTAGTCAGCACCGAGTACAGCGATACATATCTCGCTGAAGATGAAAATTTGCCCGATCGACCTTTGTGTCTCGTCAAGCGCCTGAAAAGCCAGTCAGAGAAAACCAGCAAGCTATTCGATCTAGAAACGCGAGTGTTATATCGCTTAGGCCAACACGATCGCATACCAGAATTGTTAGCTCGATTTGAAGAAGATGGATATTTTTATTTAGTCTATCAATTCATCGAAGGACAACCACTGTATCAAGAACTCATCGAAGGTCAACCCTGGAAAGAACATCAAGTTATTGCTTTGTTGAAAGATATCTTAGAAGTGCTAGTCTTCGTTCACAAAGAAAATGTAATTCACCGCGATTTGCACCCTCAAAACTTAATCAAGCGCTCACCAGATAACAAGATTGTATTAATTGACTTTGGGGCCGTCAAAGAAATTAATACCTCCCAAAATAGCAACGGTCAAACCAAATCGCGCGGCGGCGGCACTCATCAAGAATACATTCCTCCCGAACAAGCCATCGGCGCACCGAAATTTTGCAGCGACATTTATGCTGTTGGGATCATCGGGATTCAAGCCTTGACAGGGATGCGCCCGAAACAACTCAAAGTCGATAATTTAGGCAATCTTATTTGGCAGAAAAATGCAACCGTGACGCCGGAGCTTGCTAGCATTTTAGACCAGATGGTGCTGTACTCTTTCCCCCAGCGTTACCAGTCAGCAACCGAAGCTTTGGAAGCAGTTCAAAATTTGGTCTGTAGTCATTAGTCATTAGTTATTGGTTATTGGTTATTGGTTATTGGTTGTTAGTTATTAGTTATTGGTTATTGGTTATTAGTTATTGGTTATTTCGTGCTAATAACCAGTAACTAATAACCAGTAATATCGTTAATTACTTACTAACAACACACAACCGTTAACTAATTACTAGCAACAGTCAACAGTCAGCAGTCAGCAGTCAACAGTCAACAGTCATTAATGAAAGAAGGAAACCCAACACCGTTGATGTCAGATTTGATACCAAATCCGGCTTGAATATCCCCCTCTTGAGTCTGCGAAAGCGGACGAAAGTTTGTTTAGGATTGGTTTCAAGCGGACAGTTTTATCTTTTGTGAGGTTAGCGGAGCCAACTGATAGCAGAACACGAACCACAGCCACAGCAGCCGGTTGACAATCCGACTGCTATTTTTGTTGTTAGCGCCCTGCGGAGTCGATCGCACAATCCTTTACCATTACCCCTCGAATGAGTGAGTAAAAACACTCTGCCCGGAAGATGAATCGGGCGATCGCACTTTTTACCACCTCGCAGGAACAAGGAATAAGTAACAAACAATAAGGACAAATCCGAAAGAAAAAAGAATTTTTTATTTTAACTAACAATCAAGAAAAATTATTGAATTCTGACCAATGCCTTATACATCAAAGCCTGTTACTTTAGTTGACACTCTATCTCAAGTTAGATAACATAGTTAGTATTATGTGCTATCTACGCAGTTTTAACAATCTCTTAAGCAGCTTGGTATATCTAGCAACAATATAAGTAGAGTGTTTATTGTTACCTTCAACACCTAGAAACCCACATAATTTGAGGGAGCGAGAAATTGGAATTTTTTGAACGATCGCAAAAAGTGCAGCCGCCCTCAACCCCAATTGCAGCACTCCAGTCTTTTTCCAAAAAGGCTGGTATTGCAGTAATCGCGATCGGCTGTACAGTCATGTTGGGTTGGATCTTCGACCTGCAACTCTTAAAGAGCATTTTTCCAGAACTCCCAAGCATGAAAGCGAACACAGCGTTCTGCTTTATTTTGAGCGGATTGTCTCTATTTCTGCAACAGCGCAGGCGCGCCAAATCAACAATAATTAAACCTCAGAAAATAGATAAAGCTTTAATTGTTTCCAGTTCACTTTTAATTATATTAATCAGTCTATTCACCCTAATTCAATATAGCTCTAATTTAGACTTAGGCATCGATCAACTGCTATTTAAAGACAATTCTAACCTCACAAGTATCTCAGCACCGGGACGGATGGCGCCGAATACTGCCACTGCTTTTTTATTGCAGGGAACTGCCTTGCTGCTGCTGTCTCTACGCCGCCCCAAATACCTGCGGGTTCAAATCTTAAGCTGTTGTGCATTTTTAATTGCATATCTGGGTTTGATCGGCTACATCTACGGCAAACCTTTCTTTTACACAATTGGCTATACAGGAATGGCTTTGCACACCTCCGTAGCATTTATGTTACTGAGCCTGGGGATTTTATTTGCCAGTCCAGAGCGAGGATTGATAGCAGTAATTGTGAGCGATCGCGCGGGCGGCATCATGGCAAGGCGGTTGTTGCCACAGGCGATGGTTATTCCGACTTTGGCAGGTTACTTCATCATCTCGGGAGAGCGGTTGCAAGCCTACTCCCCGGAGCTAGGAATATCGCTGTTAAGCATATTGAACGCGATCGTTTTTACTGTTCTGATTTGGCAGAATGCGAAAAGTCTCTGCACCGCAGACCGAAGGCGCTATCGAACCCAACTGGGGCTGATCAAAGCTAAATCAGACTTAGAAAGTCAAGTTGAGAAACGGACTCTTGAACTCCAACTTGCTAACGAGCAATTGCAGCAGCAAATTCTCGATTCTCACACAACAGAGCAGGCGCTCCAAAAAAACTACAACCTGTTGCTCACAGTCATTAACAGTACGCCGACCGCCCTATTTGTCAAAGACATTCAGGGCTGCTACATGATGCTCAACGCTGCGGGAGCTAGCATCATTGGCAAGTCTTTTGACGACATTATCGGCCGAGATGACAGCGAGTTATTTCCTGCGGAAATTGCGGCCAATATTACCAAAACCGATCGCCAGATCGTGACAGCGGGAAAAACGCAAGTAATGGAAGAAGAATTGCCAGTTCAAGGAAAATTGCGGACATTTCTTTCGACAAAAAACGCTTACCGAGACGGGCAAGGAAAAATCAGCGGTATAGTTAGCATCGCGCGGGATATTACCGATCGCAAACAAGCAGAAGTCGCCAACAGAAGTCTGGCAGCAATTCTCGAAGCAACGCCGGATTTTGTAGGTATCTGCGATCTCGACGGGCACGCTGTTTACATGAACAAAGCAGGCAGAAAAATGGTGGGTATCGACGAAAACGAAGATATATCGAACAAACAAGTTGGAGAATTTGCCGCAGCCTCAGCCCGCAGCACCTTCCAGCAAGCGATCGCCACCGCAATCTCAGGCGGTGTTTGGAGTGGAGAAACAGCCTTCGTGTCAGCCTCGGGAGTTGAAATTCCCGTCAGCCAAGTCATCATCTCCCACTCAGCACCAGACGGCCAACTCGCATATATTTCTACCATCGCCCGCGACATCAGCGATCGCTTCCAAGCCGAAACAGCCCTGCGTTTAAGCGAGCAAAGATACCGATCGCTGATCGCTGCTACCGCGCAACTCGTATGGATCACAGACGCACAAGGAAAGCCGATCGCGCCCACAGACTGGATGGCATATACAGGCCAAAGCTTGGAGGAAGCCACAAACAACTGGTTTTCGGCAATTCACCCAGACGATCGCGATCTCACGCTGCAAGCTTGGATGCGCGCAGTCGAAACCAAAAACCTCTATGAAGTCGAACACCGCTTGCGGGCGTCTGACGGCAGCTACAGGCACTTTTGGGTGCGCGCAGTCCCAGTTTTAGCAACAGACGGCAGCATTCGCGAATGGGTGGGCACGCACACGGATATTAGCGATCGCGTCCAAGTATTGGAAGCACTCAAGCAATCAGCAGGGCAATATCGATCGCAAGCAGCCCAGCTCGAAAAAGCTTTCCGCGACTTGCACGAAACCCAAGCGCAACTAATCCAAACCGAAAAAATCTCTTCACTCGGCCAGCTAGTCGCCGGAGTCGCCCACGAAATCAACAACCCGATTAACTTCATCTACGGCAACATCACCCACGCCAGCCAATACGCCAAAGACTTGCTAAATCTGCTCAACCTTTACCAGGAAAAATACCCAAATCCCGTCACGGAAATTGCTTTATCAGCCGAAGAGATAGAAATTGATTACTTAATAGAAGACTTTCCGAAGATTTTGGAATCAATGAAAGTAGGAGCCGATCGCATCCGCGACTTAGTTGTATCCTTGCGTAACTTTTCCCGACTCGACGAATCGCAGATGAAGCGAGTAGACATTCACGAAGGAATCGAAAGCACTTTAGTAATTTTGCAGCACAAGCTCAAAGCTAATGCAGTTCGTCCGGCGATCGAGATTATCAAAAACTACGGCAGCTTCTCCAAAGTCGAGTGCTATGCAGGTCAGCTCAATCAAGTATTTATGAATCTGTTAGCAAATGCGATCGATGCCCTCGAAGAATACAACAGCAAGCGTTCTCCAACAGAAATATATGCTAGCCCCAACACCATTCAGATTAACACCAGTGCAAATTCAGACACAGTAACCATTCGGATTGCCGACAACGGGATGGGAATCAATCCTGAAGTTATGAGCAAATTGTTCGATCCATTTTTTACTACCAAACCCGTCGGCAAAGGCACTGGCTTAGGACTATCAATCAGCTATCAAATTATAGTTGAAAAACACCGAGGAAAATTGAAATGTGTTTCTGCACCCGGGAAAGGTGCAGAGTTTATCATAGAGATTCCCATTTCCCAGAATCTATCAGCCCAAGCAACGGAAAACATCAAGGAAAAGGAAATGGTGAGCAGTAATCAGTCATTAGTCATCAGTCATTAATTTCTGAGTGTCACGTAGTTGCGCTTCAGCGCTCTTAGGCATGTAGTTGCGCTTCAGCGCTCTTAGGTACGTAGTTGCGCTTCAGCGCTCTTAGGTACGTAGTTGCGCTTCAGCGCTCTTGGGGCTAAAGCCCAACAACATACCAACCAGGTACGTAGTTGCGCTTCAGCGCTCTTGGGGCTAAAGCCCAACTACATACCCAGTAATTGCGATCGCCACAGAAAACACTCCGCAGTAGCAAGCGTCGCACCTTGCAAAATAGTCATCTCCCCGTCTCAGTCGATCGCCCAAAATCGAAATAATTCTTTACAATACAAGAGTAAATATAATTATTCACTTAAAAAAATCCCTTGAAAATGCCCATAAACCAACTTTCTGCAACAACAGCCTCCGCGCAAACACCGGAATTAGACTTTGATATCGCGATCGTCGGAGGCGGCATAGTCGGCGCCACCTTAGCGTGCGCCCTCAAAGATTCAGGATTAAAAATAGCCATCATAGAAACCCAACTCCCCGCAGCAGCAGCAGCCAAAAAACAAGCCTATGCAATCACCCTGCTATCGGGAATGATCTTAGAAGGCCTCGGCGTGTGGGAACAAATCTTGCCGCAAATCACCACCTTCGAGCAAATTAGCCTCTGCGACGGCGACTATCCCGGAGTCGTCGAATTCCACCGCCCGGATTTAGGAAATACTGGCAAATTACCCGTACCAAAAACAGCTTTAGGTTATGTTGGCGAGCATCGAGTCATGCTGTCAGCTTTGCAGGAATCCTTAGCAAAAAACCAGAATTTTAGTTGGGTTTGTCCGGCGGAAGTAGTCGAGGTAAAATATTTAACTAATTGCGCCGAAATTCAAATCAAACAACAGGGCGAAACTCGCACAATTCGCACCAAATTATTAGTCGCCGCCGACGGTTCTAAATCGCGCATCCGCACAGAAGCAAAGATCAGCACTCGCGGCTGGAAATACTGGCAATCCTGCGTTGCCATTACTATTAAAGCTGAAAAGCCGCACAACGATATTGCTTTTGAGCGCTTCTGGCCGAGCGGCCCGATGGGAGTCTTACCATTACCGGGGAACCGTTGTCAAGTAGTTTGGACAGCACCCCACGCGGAAGCAAAAGCTTTGCAGTCTATGGACGAAAAAGAGTTTTTAACTTTGTTGGAACAGCGCACGGGCGGGATTTTAGGGCGCTTGGAGTTGGAGAGCGATCGCTTTTTGTTTCCAGTGCAGTTAATGCAGAGCGATCGCTACGTGTTGCCCAGATTAGCACTGATTGGGGATGCGGCGCACTGCTGCCATCCCGTGGGCGGACAGGGATTGAATATGGGCATTCGAGACGCAGGGGCGATCGGGCAAATCTTGCAACAAGCGCACCAAAAAGGCGAAGACATCGGCGATTTGCGAGTATTAAAACGGTATCACAACTGGCGCAAAAAAGAAAACTTAATCGTATTAGGATTTACCGATTTTCTAGACAGATTGTTTTCCAATACTTGGCTGCCAATTGTAGCATTTCGCCGCTTCGGATTGTGGTGTTTGCGGACAATTCCGCCTGTGAGGTTTTTAGCATTGCGCTTGATGACAGGTTTGATGGGGCGGCCGCCGAAATTAGCACAAAACTAGGTTCCTAGTAAGGACTTCAGTCCTTCCAATCCAAGAAACCGGGTTTTTACGATTTTTATCGACAGTAACGAATAATCTCAAAAAAACCCGGTTTCTCGCCACCCGCGCACCATCTCAGAAACCGGGTTTTTTCCTGAATATTTGCAATGTTACGAAGTTTGTCACAAAAACCCGGTTTCTCGCCCAATACGGTTTACTTAAGATGGTCATTGCGAGGAACGAAGCAATCTCCGTATCTATTTTTCATAGGGTTTTACCCCCAGGGCGGTCTTAAGTAAACGGTATTGGTTTCTAGCCACTCGTCACCAAAGTCAATCTGTACTTTCACGCCCGATCGCGATACAATGATCTACTCAGATCGAACCCTGTCCTGACAACAGTAGAAAAACCATGCAACCCGAACAAGAACAAGAGATTCTCAACCTGCGCGATCGCCAATTAACGCCCAAACAAATTGCCCGAAAGTTAGGATTGAAAGCATCCGAAGTCAGTAGCTTTCTGATATCTCATGCAGAACAAACAGCCCTCGCTAGCGCCGAAAAAGGAGAGTTATTGCCCGTTGCTCAATGTCTCGTCGATGTAAATTTTGCGAAGGTATTGTTGGGCAATGAAACCTCTGAAATGAGCGGTTTGGGTTTAGTGATGGTTACCCGTTCCAAGGGCTACAATCGTTTTGTTGTAACCTCTTATTTGATCGACTACTGGTGCTTGGGAGTGAAGGATGCCATGCCGCCACGTAACTGCAACGATAGCCAATATAAAAATCTTGTTGAGAATGCTTATTCGCAGTTTCTGGGATACGAGGAGATTAGTTTAGAGCAAGCACAAGCCCTGGTTTGGGGTGCGATCGCCTATGCCAAAAAATTAGGCTTTGAACCGCATCGCGATTTCGAGCAGTCGAAGGCTCATTTAGGAGAATCAACCAGCGAAATCGGCTTGAATTTCGGTCGCAATGGAGAACCTTGTTATGTTGAAGGGCCTTACGATAATACAACGAAAATTATCAATACGCTTAGAAACTCTGTGGGAGACGGTAATTTCGATTTCTTGCACGAGATTGGGTAGAAATTGATACGGTTCCGCACGATCGAAGAAACCGGGTTTTTTCCCATCTCTTTGCCTGTCATCAAATATTCTCGCAAAAACCCGGTTTCTGGCCACCGAACCCATCGAATCATGGTAAAATAAACATCGGTGTCACCCAAAACTCCCCACAATGGACGAAACCCGCGATCGAGCCTACCAGCAATTAATTCACGCCCTGCTGAATTGCCCCAACGGAGAACAATCGCAGATATTACAAGATAACTCAGAATTATTGGATCGCGGATTTCTGCAAGCTTGCGAGTCAGTAGCGGCAAATTTGGCAGAACAAGGACAGGAAAATGCAGCTAGTTTTCTACGAAATCTGGCCAGTCAGGTAGAGGAATTCTTGGATACTAACGATAGAGGAGATAGCGATAACTCTGAAAGTGAAAGTCCCCAAGATTATGTAAGGTTTGTCCGAGAATTATTGCTAGCAGAATTAGATAGCAAGGGCGATATTAAAGTAATTTACCCAATGCTGGCACAGCGACAACCTCTCCTCAATCTCCGTTTTGCCGAAACTTTAGAGCAAGTAGCCGAAAATTTAATTGCCGAATATCCCGAAGCAGTTGAGTACATTGTCGCCTTTATTGAAAAGCTGAGTATTGATATTTCTGACTTTCCCCGTGGGAATAGAGCGAAAAATATTGAAATTGCCATTACAGGTTATAAAATAGTTTTAAACAATCGGCAACCGGGAACAAAAAAATACGTTGGCACTCAAAACAACCTAGCTAATGCCTACAGTGACAGAATCAAGGGTTCGAGGGCAGATAATTTGGAGAAGGCGATCGAGTTTTATCTAGCTGCTTTAACAGTCTATAAGCTTGAGGATTTCCCCGAAGATTGGGCAATGACTCAAAATAACCTAGCTGCTGCTTACAAGAACAGAATCAACGGTTCGCGGGCAGATAATTTAGAGAGGGCGATCGAGTTTTATCTGGCTGCTTTAACAGTCTATACCCTTGAAAATTTTCCCGAAAATTGGGCAATGACTCAAAATAACCTAGCTGCTGCCTACAGTGACAGAATAAACGGTTCGCGGGCAGATAATTTAGAGAGGGCGATCGAGTGTTCTCAGGCTGCTTTAACAATTCGTACTCCTGAGGATTTCCCCGAAGATTGGGCAACGACTCAAAATAACCTAGCTGCTGCCTACTTATACAGAATAAACGGTTCGCGGGCAGATAATTTAGAGAGGGCGATCGAGTGTTCTCAGGCTGCTTTAACAATTCGTACTTTTGAGGATTTCCCCGAAAAATGGGCAATGACTCAAAACAACCTAGCTACTGCCTACAGTGACAGAATAAACGGTTCGCGGGCAGATAATTTAGAGAAGGCGATCGAGTGTTATCTGGCTGCTTTAACAGTCTATACCCTTGAAGATTTCCCCGAAAAATGGGCAATAACTCAAAACAACCTAGCTATTGCCTATAGAAGCAGAATCAACGGTTCGCGGGCGAATAATTTGGAGAGGGCGATCGAGTTTTATCTGGCTGCTTTAACAGTTCGTACTCCTGAGGATTTCCCCGAAGATTGGGCAATGACTCAAAACAACCTAGCTGCTGCCTACTTATACAGAATAAACGGTTCGCGGGCGAATAATTTGGAGAGGGCGATCGAGTTTTATCTGGCTGCTTTAACAGTCTATACCCTTGAAGATTTTCCCGAAGATTGGGCAATGACTCAAAATAACCTAGCTGCTGCCTACAGTGACAGAATAAACGGTTCGCGGGCGGATAATTTGGAGAGGGCGATCGAGTGTTCTCAGGCTGCTTTAACAGTCTATACCCTTGAAGATTTTCCCGAAAAATGGGCAATGACTCAAAACAACCTAGCTACTGCCTACAGTGACAGAATCAAAGGTTCGCGGGCAGATAATTTAGAGAAGGCGATCGAGTTTTATCTGGCTGCTTTAACAGTCTATACCCTTGAAGATTTCCCCGAAAAATGGGCAATGACTCAAAACAACCTAGCTGCTGATTACAATAACAGAATCAACGGTTCGCGGGCAGATAATTTAGAGAGGGCTATCGAGTTTTATCTGGCTGCTTTAACAGTCTATATCCTTAAGGATTTCCCTGAACAATGGGCAATAACTCAAAACAACCTAGCTATTGCCTATAGAAGCAGAATCAACGGTTCGCGGGCAGATAATTTAGAGAGGGCTATTGAGTTTTGTCTGGCTACTTTAACGATCAGAACTCGCGAGGCTTTTCCGCAAGAGCATACAGAAACTTTGTCTAATTTAGGCAATCTTTACCAAAACAACCAGCAATGGCAACTAGCCTATGATACCTACACCCCAGCCATTGAAACAGTAGAACTTTTACGTAATAAAATTAAATTTGGGGATGAAAGCAAACAGAAATTAGCCGAAGAATGGAATCAACTTTATCTGGGCATGGTGGAAGTTTGCATAGAACTGGAAAACTACACCGAAGCGATCGAATACGTCGAACGCAGCAAAGCCCGCAACCTTGTAGAACTCTTTGCCAACCGTGACATCAAACCTAAAGGCAATATCCCCGAAACTGTTCTCAACGAATTGTCGCGCCTCAGTCGAGAAATTGAGGCCGAACAGCGACGACTGGAAATCGAACAGATAAACAGTAACAGTAATGGCGGCAGAATATTGGGAGAACGCAGCCTCCAAATCGACAGCCTAACAACTAGCCGCGATTCTACTCATCTCACCAAATTACGTAAACAACTCGATGAATTGATTGCTCGTGAAATTACACCGATCGATCCTGATTTTAGCCTAACCCAAAAAGTTAAGCCCATCCTCTACAAAGACATTCAAACTCTGACAGGTGAAAACACCGCTATTCTTGAGTGGTACATTACAGGTGACAAATTCCTCACCTTCATCATCACCCCGCAAACGCCAACACCCATCATCTGGCAATCTTCAACAGCAAACTTTGAAGCCTTGGTAAATTGGTATGACGAGTATAGAAAAGACTACGAAGAGAGTAAACCACCTGAAAGAAAACCGCAATGGCAGGAAAAACTAGCCTCTCGCCTCCACAATCTAGCTGAGATTTTGCAGCTAGATCGGATTTTAGAGAATATTCCGAAACAGTGCGATCGACTAATTTTAATTCCCCATCGTTTCTTGCATCTTTTCCCTCTTCATGCGTTGCCAATCTCTCACGAAAGGGATGTTGAACGTGGATACACCGATGAACAGAATTCTGCTACTACTGTATCCCTATCCAAATCAGATTTATGCTTTCTCGACTTATTCCCAGGTGGAGTCAGCTATGCCCCCAGTTGCCAACTGCTGCAACAGGCGAAACAGCGACAACGCCCCAATTTCTCTCACCTATTTGCGATTGCTAATCCTACCAAAGATCGCTATTTACTTGAACTTCAAGCCGCGAATATCTGCGAGAAATTCAAATCTAATGATTTCTTGGCAAAAGATGATGCTAATAAGAACGCAATTCTAAACGCGAAACTCAATTTTGCCAACTGCGCCCATTTCGGTTGTCACGGCAAGTTTGAGCCTGACTCGCCTTTGGAATCATCCCTGGTATTCGCAAATAAAGAACGTTTGACACTGTTGGAAATCTTGAATCTTGACCTAAATCAATGTCGTCTTGTCACCCTCTCCGCCTGCGAAACTGGATTGACAAAATCCAAAACTAGCGATGAATATATTGGCTTACCTTTTGGCTTTCTCTTGGCTGGTAGCCCTAGTATAGTCAGCACGCTTTGGGAAGTGGATCAAGTCACCAGCACTTTATTACTAATGCGGTTCTATGAAAACCTAGAAAGTATGTCAACGGTTACTGCTCTCAATGAGGCACAGCAATGGCTGCGTAATATGACCTCAGAGGGGCTGGAAGTCTTATTAAAAGACCTCAAACCCCAAATCGACGAAATTTTCGATCGACTACCCCTAAAGGAACGCACACGCTATGTTAATGCTCCTCTGAAGGGCGCACAGAACCGCAAGCCATTTCCCTTTGTTGAACCTCATTATTGGTCTGGCTTCATTGCGATCGGTGTTTAGCACTCCTTACAAAACTCATCCAGATTTTTCTCGTTTATGTAAAGAATTATTAATATTAATAATGCTGGAATACCAACATAAGGCATTAGCAAAGTCATTGCACCACCAAAACCCTGTTTTAATGATTCTCTAAAGGCTGAGGTACAAATATAAGGACGCAATTTTTGAGTTGACTTTTCTAACCAGCTAGGTTCATTCGGATCTTCCTCGCTCATATTGTCCGGTAATTCTCCTGACTCAATTGCTATAGTTTCGGCGGCATATTCTAAATCGCCTTCACACCCTTCGAGCACCTCAAGGCCTTTCAGAGCATCGGGATATTCTTGTAGTTGGGAGCGATATTGTTCAATTTGTGCTTGGGTAACAGTAGTCATGGGGATAATGGCGATCGATTAAATGAGTAATTATTATTTTGCCATAAAATGTATTTTTTGTGCACGCAAGTTTCCGTAGTTAAAGAGTATTTTGTATCGTGCGTCGCTGTCAGAAGTTCGATCGCATTTAAATATATCTGATAGCGACGCACCCGACGATACTCGCGCAAAACCACAGAAACCGGGTTTTTTCCGAAAGCTGGGAGTTGTCGCCAAGTCTGTCGCAAAAACCCGGTTTCTCGCCACCCACCCACAATCCAAAATCTAAGAAACCGGGTTTTTCCCGAAATCTAGGAGTTGTCACCAAGTCTGTCACAAAAACCCGGTTTCTCGCCACCACTTTTAGAATAACAACGGCTCAATTTTGGTCTGTACCTCCTCAATCACATCTTCAGATACAGATTCAACAAATCGAACACCGCGAACTTTCCAGTCTAGACACTTGATTTGATCTGCAAGAATAACTCCCTGAACTTTTAATCCAATTGGTAAAGCAACTTCAAAAGGATACCCTTTTTGTTGCTTGGTAATAGGCATAAATAAAGCTAAAGAACTTTTCTGATTATAAGCACGAGGCGACAGCACAAAAGCAGGTCTAAGTCCTTTTTGTTCGTGTCCTTTAGTGGGGTCAAAGTCTAAATAAACAATATCGCCTCGACTCGGAATGTAGGGATTTGATTGTGTCACCAAACTTCATTCCCCACAGCAACTCCACTGTCAATCTCAGTATGAAGATTTTCTGGGGTAATGGCCTCAATCAACTCCTCAAGCGAATACCGCCGACGAGTTATCGGCTCGATCGTCAGCCTACCATCTATCAAGACAAGCTGCACTTGGGAACCTTCCACTAAGTTAATCTCTTTAGCTAAATGCTGTGGAATCCTAACAGCAAGACTGTTTCCCCACTTTGCGATCGTCCCAACCATAGCCCAATCCTCTAGCTAGTGATATTATTCTGAGGACTTCACCCTTTTTTGAGGATGTATATACAGAGTGTCTACAGTATAGCAACTAAAATCCAAGAAACCGGGTTTTTTCCCGAATCTTCGCCTGTAACCAAATATTCTCGCAAAAACCCGGTTTCTGACTACCCACCCATCAAAAACAAAACAACCGCCAACAGTCAAAGCCATCAACAGTTGTTTCATATATTCAATGCGGATGGCGAGACTCGAACTCGCAAGGACATAATGCCACACGCACCTCAAGCGTGCGCGTATACCAATTCCGCCACATCCGCTTTTTCCGACAATCTCTGGGATTTTTTGCGTTACGAGTTAAAGATTCACAGGTTGAGGTTCCTGAAATTTAACTTGTGACTAGCCCTTTGAGACCACCGATTTAAAACCATAGCACAACTACCACCAAATTGTAAAATAAATTTTTATTAAGAATTTATGGGAAACCATTATCCAGAAGATACCGAAAGGGATTATTGTACAGAATATTGAGTGAATTAAGCAGCGAAGATGGGGTTCTCGAAAATTTTAATCGCTAATCGGGGGGAAATCGCCCTCCGCATACTACGCACCTGCGAGGAAATGGGGATTGCCACAGTCGCCGTTCATTCCACTGTAGATAAACACGCCCTACACGTTCAGTTGGCAGACGAAGCCGTTTGCATCGGCCCCCCCACCAGCAGCAAAAGCTATTTAAACATCCCCAACATCATCTCGGCCGCCCTGACGCGCAACGCCGCAGCGATTCACCCGGGCTATGGCTTCCTCGCGGAGAATGCCCGATTTGCGGAAATCTGTGCGGATCATCAAATTACTTTCATCGGCCCAAGTCCGGCTGCGATGCGGGCGATGGGCGACAAATCCACCGCCAAAGAAACCATGCAGCGGGTGAAAGTCCCCACAGTACCCGGTAGCGACGGATTGCTGGCGGACGATCGCGAAGCTCTAGCAATAGCCCGCGAGATCGGCTATCCTGTGATGATCAAAGCTACCGCCGGCGGTGGAGGCCGCGGCATGAGGCTAGTCCGAGAACCATCCGAACTCCCCAAACTCTTCTCAGCAGCCCAAGGCGAAGCCGATGCAGCCTTCGGCAATCCCGGAGTCTACCTCGAAAAATTCATCGAAAAACCGCGCCACATCGAAATTCAAATCCTCGCCGACAACTACGGTAATGTCATCCACCTCGGCGAAAGAGATTGTTCGATTCAGCGCCGACACCAGAAACTCCTGGAAGAAGCGCCCAGCCCCGCCCTCAGCCAGAAACTGCGAGATCAAATGGGTCACGCTGCGATTGCTGCGGCTAAATCCATCAACTACACGGGTGCAGGAACTGTGGAGTTTTTGCTTGACAAATCGGGCAAGTTCTACTTCATGGAAATGAACACTCGGATTCAAGTAGAACATACCGTTACGGAGATGATTACAGGGCTCGACTTGATCGCCGAACAAATTCGGATCGCCCAAGGTGAAAAACTGCAAATTAAGCAAAACCAAGTAATTCTTAGCGGCCACGCGATCGAGTGCCGGATCAACGCTGAAGACCCCGATCGCAACTTCCGACCCCATCCCGGCAGAATCACCGGCTTTTTGCCTCCTGGCGGCCCTGGCGTGCGGATGGACTCTCACGTTTACACCGATTACGAAATACCGGCTTACTACGATTCATTAATTGGTAAATTGATAGTCTGGGGGCGCGATCGACCTTCAGCCATCCGGCGCATGAAACGGGCATTGCGGGAATGCGCGATTACCGGCGTCCCCACCACCCTCAGTTTCCACCAAAAAATCCTCGATAGCCCCGAATTTCTCAGCGGCGAAGTTTACACGAATTTCGTCGAACAGTTCATGAATCAAAATAGTCAGTAGGCAGTTGACTGTTAACTGTTAACTGTTAACTGTTGACTGTTGACTGTTGACTGTTAACTGTTGACTGTTGACTGTTGACTGTTGACTGTTAACTGTTAACTGTTAACTGTTGATCCATGCCCAATGCCCAATGCCCAATGCCCCATTCCCCATGCCCCATTCCCCATTCCCCATGCCCCATTCCCCATTCCTACATCATCATCGTCAAAATTCCTTGCTGGCCGAGCATCATTTCCCGGAGCAAGCTACAGATGCCCACCCAAATAATCGGTGTAATGTCCACTCCGCCGATCGGCGCTACAATTTTTCTGGTTAGGACTAAAAAAGGTTCAGTCGGCCAAGCAATCAGACTCAACGGCAGTTTGCTGAGGTTCACGCCGGGATACCAAGTCAGAACGATCCGAAAAATAAATAGCAAAGTCATCACCACTAGGACAGAGCCCAGAATCCAACTTGCAACGGTAATACCAGTCATGGGTCTTATCTCGAAAATCTTAAGTTTTGTTACGTCAGCCTTTCATAATTTTAACCGTTTCACAGGTGCGATCGAACACGATCGACAAAATTTTTCCGGCCTTATACCTTCGGATGGAAAGAGTTAGAGGGTTTGAGGGTGCGAGACTGAGAGTTTTCCAGGGTAAAAATATTGCTGGTAGCACCACATCCCTTGCAAAATCCATTGCCGAACTTCTCCCTGAGAACTGACTGCTGATAAAATTAATAAAAATCAAATTGTTGTAACAAAGGCTTTGAATTTATGACTCCTTCACTCGCTAACTTTTTGTACAGCCTGCTTGTGGGCATTTCGCTGGTAGTCATTCCAGCAACGATCGCCCTGATCTTTATCAGCCAAAAAGACAAAATCAAGCGCACCTAAAAAGTCTGCGGGTTTCAAGCGTCCGGCGCGCGAGTCAATTTTGGGATCGCACGATCGGGCATTTCCCCGCTTCCAAAACCTCGGCTACCAGCAACTGTGAAGGCAAAACCTTCGGTTGACGGCCAAGCTGAGGTTTTTTCCCGTTAAACTCATAACTATAAGGTGCGCTTCCCTGTTCTGAAAGCTTCACCGGATGCTGCCCTGTGAAACCACAGTCGGAATAACAGACTGACAGACTTAATGATAGAAGTAAAATCTAACTCGCTAACATAGGAAAGACATAGGAGATAGGCTAATGGTCAATTTAGGATTGAACTTGAGCAGCCTGTTAGGGATCATCCTAGCAGTAGCAGGGGCAGGACTGTACTTTCTGCGATCGTGGCGTCCCAAACTAGCCCGAGACCACGATATTTTTTTTGCAGCCGTGGGCTTGCTCTGTGGCGGTATTCTGTTATTTCAAGGATGGCGGCTTGACCCAATTCTGGCATTCGGTCAATTTCTGCTTGCAGGTTCCGCCATATTTTTTGCAGCCGAAAGCATCAAATTGCGGGGAGCGACCACAGCCCAAGCTAAAAGTCGATCGCAATACGTAGATGAAGAGCGACCAGTCAGCAACGCCTACGCTTACGACGGCTACGATAACGACTTCGACCAGATAGAACCAGAGGAAGACTACCCGCAGCGTCCCCGGATTAGAGGTAGTCAAGAAAGTCGTTCCTCGCGGGAAACCTACGACGATGAGCCCCGCCGCCGTCCTTCGTCGAATCGCAACGGTAGCGCGAACACATCTCGGGAGTCGATCGATCGCCCTCCCTCGCGCAAACGTCCGGCGCGCCCAGAAGCCCCGCCCGCCCAAGGCTCTGACAACTGGGACGTTTCAGACAACCCCGAAGAAAGACCGGCCCGCAGCAGCCGCAACCGCCCCCCAACTTCGGAAAACCGCAGTTCTGACGCGCCGCCGAGAACCAAAAAACCTCGGCCAGCGGAAGCATCGAGGTCTCGCCCCAGCAACCGTGACGTAGAAGCACCGCCATCGGACTACGTGGAATATCGCCCCGTAGAATACCCGGAAGACCAACCGGATAGTTCCCCCAATTTCGACAAATAGGCACAGATAAGTAGGTGGGTTAAACTAAACATTTCTCCCGCGAGCAAGACAAAAATTAAGTTGCGTTTATTGATGCCCATCTACTTATTCTCATATCTTAGAATGTTTAAATAACTATAAAATAAAATTTTAAAGACAGCTCAATCAATCGATTTTAGATTTTAGATTTTAGATTTTAGAGGCGACCCCACGGATAAATTCGAGGGCTTGAGGATTTTCGATTTTCGATTTGGGATTGATTCCATGGATAAATCACGTGGCGGGTACCATCAAGAAATTCTTGGTCAAGTAAAATAACCATAAAATTCCCAAAAAAAACTATTTAAATATATTTAATAGTATTCCTATAAAATAATCCTTATCAGGTTCGTAGTGAGGACTTTAGTCCTTCTTTATGCGGACTAAAGTCCTCACTACAAACCTGTTCTGATTTTTGCGGACTAAAGTCCTCACTACAAACCCCTTCGATCGCAGAAAATACAACCTCTGGAACTAACTCAAAGTACAATAGTCTAAAATCTAAACTCTAAAATCTAAAATCAGCAATATGCCCTTACTGGAAATAGGAGATCCGGCGCCTTGGTTTTCGATTGCTTCCAGCAATAACCCCTTATTTCATTTCTCGACGGTTGGCGGCCGGCGAGTCGTGCTGTTTTTCTTTGCTAGCGCAGCTTTTGAACAAATCCAAGTTATCCTCAAAAGCTTTCAAGAGCTTTCAGAAGAATTCAAGACTTTGCAAGTACCGCTGTTGGGAGTGAGCGTTGATGCAGCAGACAAAGAACAAAACAGAGTCACACTAATGGCTCCGTCATTCATCTTTTTCTGGGACTTCGACAAAAAAATCAGCCAGCAGTACGGTGTTTGCCAAGATGTAGAACAAAATGGAGTTGGGGGAGTTCACTATGCACCCCAAACTTTTATTCTCAACGAAAACCTTCAGATAATTAACATTTTACCGATGGGCGAACCGCACCAACACGCCCAGCAAGTATTGGATTTTATCAAAACTTTGCCCCCAATTGAGGAAGCCCGACCAGCGACTCGCCACACCCCGGTGTTGGTAATTCCTAACGTTTTGGACAGAGAATGTTGCCGCAGTTTGATCGATATATACAAAGCTGACGGCGGCACTCCCTCAGGTTTTATGAGGCAAATAGACGGGAAAACTGTTGGCATTCACGATGATAATTTCAAGAAACGTCGAGATTTATTTATTGAAAACCCGAATTTGCAGCGAAAATTGAGTGCGATTATTCTGCGTAGGGTGGTACCGGAAGTACAAAAAGCTTTCCAGTTTAAAATTACTCGGTTTGAACGGTATTTAATAGCTTGTTACGATGCCCAAAGTGGCGGTTATTTTCATCCACACCGCGACAATACGAGCAAAGGTACGGTGCACCGCAGGTTTGCGATGACTTTGAACTTGAATGTTGGGGAGTACACGGGGGGATTTTTGCGGTTTCCGGAGTACGCGCCGCACGGTTATAAAGGAGATTCTGGCACGGCGATTATTTTTTCGTGTTCTTTGCTGCACGAAGCGACGGCGATGATTAGCGGTGAGCGTTTTGCTTTGCTGTCTTTTTTCTACGGCGATGAGGATGCTTTGGTGCGGGACGCTAATTTTAAGTATATTGTCGATCGCTCGCCAGAAGATTCGAGAATTGCCGAAACTGCTGGCTGATCTTAGTTTTGCAACCAAACTCTGGCCCTATAAGTCGATCGATTTACCAAAAACTCAGCAGCAGGCTAAATCTTAAAGCAATCTCAAGCTTAAATTTATCAATAGCCCTCTCCAAGTCCTAAAATAATTACAGGCCATAGTTAGCAGTTGACCCGAACACCTAACTACTAGCTGCCGATCGTTAAAAAATACTAATTCACGCTCATGAATTTCAAACTTCTAAGTTTAGCGGTATCAGGAATTTTCATAGTTGGGGTTGCAGCCAGGGCTGCTGCGGTTGTTAAGGTGCCCCCCCGACAGCAGGAGGCAAATTTAGCGGAATTTAACTCTGTGCGTTTCCCAGGCGCGATCGCCCAAAATGCCGAAGAACAAACGAATATTCGGGTATACGAAAAAGCCAGTCCGGCGGTTGTTACCGTCGATACAGCTAAATCTAACGGTAGCGGCACAATTATCAGCCCCGACGGCATGGTGTTAACCAACGCCCACGTTGTTTCTGCCGGCGGTACCGTAAATATAATTTTGTCAGACGGCAGAAAACTGGTCGCCGATGTCGTTGGATTCGGCGAAGAAGGTTTAGACTTAGCCGTGGTGAAGATTCGCGGTCAAACCAATTTGCCGACAATTCCTTTAGCCCGTGCCGGTTCGGTGAAAGTCGGACAACAAGCATTTGCGATCGGCAATCCTTTCGGTCGATTTCAAGGTACTTTTACAGTCGGAATCGTCAGCCGCATCGACGCAGCCCGTGGCTTAATTCAAACTGACGCGGCCATCAATCCCGGTAATTCCGGCGGCCCGCTGCTTAATAGTTCTGGAGAATTAATTGGCGTCAATACTTCTATTTTTACTCGCGGCCAGGGCGGAGGCAATATCGGTATCGGTTTTGCAATTGTCATAGACAAAGTGCCAGCTTTCTTGAGTGCGGTGCGAGAAGGGCGAGCTCCCCGCGTTGCTCAAAGGCGATCGCCATTTGGCAGCAAATCACCTCAAAAAGTTGCGTTAAACGGGCCCGCCGTCACAGGCAAACTTACCGACAAGTCTAGCATTCTGCCCGCAGACAACAGCTTTTTTGACCTCTACTCCTTTGAGGGAAAAGCGGGACAGCAAATCACAATAGAAATGAAAAGTCAAGAGATTGACCCTTATTTAATTTTGCTCGGCCCCAACGAGCGCGAAATCGCGCAAGACAATGACGGAGCAGGCAGTAAAAACGCCAGAATTACAGTCAGGCTGCCAGCAGATGGCACTTACACGTTGCTGGCAAATTCCAACGAAGCTAGGCAGTTGGGGGCTTATACGTTAGAACTCAAAGCGAGTGCTCCTAGCGCACCTTCTCGGGCGATTTTGCAAGAAGAAGGCGCTTTAGTCGCAGGTGGCCCGGTATTGCCTTCTGATAACAGTCTGTATCGCGAGTATACTTTTGAAGGTCGATCGGGTCAGTCTGTCAGCATTTCCCTGGAAAGTACAGATTTCGATCCCTATGTGGCTATCTTTGACCCTAACGGCAAATTAGTGGCAGAAAATGACGATGCGAGCGATTCGAGCAAAAATGCGTTTCTGAGCGTTACTTTGCCAGCTACGGGTCGCTACCGCGTGATTGTCAATGCTTATGATGCTTCGGGTCGGGGTCGTTACAATCTAACTATCCGCTAAAAGTTGGTAATTGGTAATTGGTGATTAGTGATTGGCAGTTAAAACGTTCTTCATTCTCATAACTAACAACTAACAACTGACTATTGACAACTGCCAACTGTCAACTGTCAACTGTCAACTGTCAACTGTCAACTGACTATCGAGGTAATTCATGGGTCAAATTAGATTTTGGGCGATCGCGCCAATTGCTCTACTAGCTATTTTTTCTGGGAAACCGACTCTCTCGGTACCAGTGTCAAATCCAGGTGAAGTTACTAACAGCAGTTCCCCGATCGTTTCAGCAGAATTTCCTCAAAATTCACATAATGCGAGTCAAGCGGGCAAGGCTGTTTTAGCTCAAGCAAGCCCCAGCCCGTCGCCTTCTGGGCTGCCAACTCCAAAGGCCTCGCCAACTCAGACCCCAACTGTACAACCTTCGCCAAGTCCTGATGGGCGATCGTCAAAAATCATTTTAGAGCAAAAGGGAGAACTCACAACTTCTAAGTCTTCGGTACTGCCCTCGGACAGCAGTTTGTACGATGAGTACACCTTTGAAGGCACTCAGGGTCAGAAAGTGGTTGTCAATGTAGAAAGTAGCGAGTTTGATACTTATCTGGCTGTTCTCAACTCCCAGGGCGAGCTACTGGGAGAAAATGATGATGTCACGCAGCAAAATTCCAATTCTGAGCTAACTCTTACCTTGTCTGCGAGCGGCCGCTACCGCGTAGTTGTCAATGCTTACGATCCACCTCCAAAAGGTAAAGGTAAGTACAGTTTGATTATCCGTGAAGTGACTGGAAATTAATTGGCTCTAAATCCAGTATCTATTTCTATTACTTAACTCAATTTCCAGGTTTTACAAGCAGGAATGTAGGTTGAAAATGGATGATTATCTATTTTTTTACCTGTTTTTCAGGGAGAGGATGTATATCATGTCGGGCAAATTACCGGGTGCATCTCAGGTTTTGCAAATATGTGTGTAGGGGCGAAGCATGACCGCAGTAAATATGAGATTATAACTAATAACTTATATGCGGTCATGCTTCGCCCTCTTGAAAAGTGATATAGCGGTTCTCAGAGAGATGAGGTACGTTGTTGGGCTTCAGCCCTCTTAGTTGAACTGATTATATAAGCTGTCAGTCATACCTCATCTTTTTGAGAAAGGCTATATGCACCCAAATTACCCTAATAAAGCTGTTTGATTGTTCGGACTTCAGTCCTCGGATCATGAGGACTTGAAGTCCAAACGATCGAACCAATTTTACAGTGTTGTTGGAGCGGAAATGATATTACGCATCAGTAGCTATCCACCGAGTTATACTGAATTTAACGCAAGCCCAGCCAGGTAAAAAAATCCTGGCGGGTGAAGAATTCTAGCAGCAAAAGTCCCACGAATCCCACCATTGCAAATCGTCCGTTGATTTTTTCGGCGTAGGCATTCCAGCCAAAAGCAGGTTCTGCTGGTTGTGGGGTATTTGGAGTTGTCGGTTTTGGTGATGGAGGTGTTTTAGCAGTCATTTAAAAGTTTTGAGTTGTGAGTTTTGAGTCAGGATTTTTGGGAAGATTGCCGATCGCACAACTTGTAATTTACCCGAAATTGACCGCCGATCGCTAATCTGCCGACTTTTCTAAATTTTGCACCGATTCGATCAAATCTCGCACGGTTTCGGTACCTTCAGAAGGCTCAAAGGACAAGGGGAATTTGCCGCGGGCGAGCATTCTTAAACCCAACGGGCCCAGACTCAGCAAGCCTTGAACGTCGCGGAAATAGTTTCCTACTACTTCGATACCGAATTTGCGCTCGTCTATCCAGCCACCTTCTTTAACGAGATTAATTAAGACTTTGCGGTGGCGGATCGATCGACTGGCTTGGTCGTCTTTGCGATCGAGAATCTCCTGTTTAATCTTACCAATTTGATCCATCGGCGCCACTTCCATCGGACAAACCGAGTTGCAGTAGTAACAGCGGGTGCAGCCCCAGACGCCTGCGGTTCCTTCGTTGTACTTTTCCAGCCGATTTTCGGTTTCGCTGTCGCGGGAATCGGCGATCGTCCGGTAAGCTTTGGCGAGGGCGTGGGGGCCGACAAATTCCGGGTTGACTTCCCGAGCGTTGCACTCAGAATAGCACGCGCCGCAGAGGATACAGTTACCAGTTTGGTCGAGTTTCGATCGCTCTTCGGGAGTTTGCAGAAATTCGCGTTCGGGAATTGCTCGCGAGGCTGTGCTGACATAGGGTTCAACAGCTTCCAGGTTGTCCCAAAAACTGGTCATGTCAACCACCAAATCTTTAATTACCGGCATATTTCCCATGGGGGCGACGGTAATTTCTGGGATAAAATCGGCAGGCTGTTCTGCTGAACTCGAATGGGCTATTTTTTGCAATCTCGCAAGTTCGCTACCGACATTTTCTTTGCAAGCTAAAGCCGAGCGCCCGTTAATTCGCATCGAACAACTGCCGCAAATTGTATTGCGGCAATTTTTGCGATAAGCTAAAGTGCCGTCTTGTTCCCACTTGATGCTGTTGAGGCAGTCTAGGATGGTATTGCTTTCATCCACGTCTAGGGTGTAAGTGTGAACGCGGGGAGCCTCATTTTGATTTTGGCGGACTACGTTAAAGCGGACTTGCATATTTTGAGTAAAGAATTTAGTTTCTATTTTAAGCTAGATTTTCTGGCGATATAAAAAGACATTTATTTTTTAACAACTAGCTAAAGCGTGAGATTTAAGCAGCTTGATTATTGTTTGAGAAACGGCAATAATCCTTAAGTTATAAATCATCAATCGCAACTGTTTTCAGCGGATTTTTTAGCTGATAATTGGATAAACAAGTGATCGATCGGTGCAGTTCGCGAAGGAGGAGGTGCCTGATGTCCAGCTTGTTTGTTTTAACTTTCATGTTTTCAACGCCAGCATTTTGTCTGGGTTTAGTAAATCCTCAATGGGTGGGACTGGCAACTCGCAAGCTATCTGTGGCTGTTTACGGCGTTTTGATGGTCGCTTCGTTTGTATCGGTTGGCTTGGCAGCACCTAAGCAGCCACAGCCTGTTTCCTCGCTGCTGAGCTCCACAGAATCGCAAGCATCTAGGGGTAGCACATCTTGGCGATGAACGAGGGGGTGCTAGCGCACCTGGCTCTAATGGCACAGTTACGGGCAATTTTACCTGTTAGAGGCAGCTCCGGGCGATCGGCTCGATCGACAATCGAAACGTTGTGTTAGATTTGCACGCGCCAACAGCCTCGGTTAATGATTTAGCTGTTTTGGGCGATCGTACTGATTTGAAGAAGGACGATCGATCGGCTAATATGATTTAATTGTTGAGCTTGCGGTGCGAGTCCATCTATGACTTACAGCTTGAGAATTGTAGATTTGCCGAGTAGCGAACGGCCGCGGGAAAGGCTGATGGCCGGCGGCCCGAAAAGTTTGGCGACTGCGGAATTGATTGCTATTCTACTGGGTACCGGTCAGGGCCCCGGCAAACTTTCGGCTGTCGGACTCGGACAGTATATTTTAAATCAGTTGAGCTTGCATTCCCGTGACCCTCTGGGTGTACTGCGGAGCATTAGCGTGCAGGAGTTGACGCAGATTCACGGGATCGGCCCAGCCAAGGCTACTTCGATTTTGGCTGCGGTGGAGTTGGGGAAACGGGTGTTTCAGTCGCGGCCGCCGGACATGGCCGTGGTGGACTCTCCACAAGCTGCTGCGGATGCTCTGAGTCAGGATTTGATGTGGCAGTCTCAGGAACGTTTTGCTGTGGTGCTGCTGGATGTGAAAAATCGGCTGCTGGGTACTCAAGTAATTACGATCGGCACAGCTACCGAAACTTTAGCTCATCCCAGGGATATTTTTAGGGAAGTGATCCGCCTTGGGGCAACGCGGGCGATTATCTCGCACAATCACCCCTCGGGGAATGTCGAGCCGAGCCCGGAAGACATTGCTTTGACACGGCAGTTGCTTGCTGGAGCGCAGTTTTTGTCGATTCCGCTGCTGGATCACTTGATTTTGGGAAATGGCGATTTTCGGAGCTTGCGACAGACTACGACGCTTTGGGAGGAGTATCCCCAGGGCGATTGAACTATTATACTTAACTAACTCGATTGCTATCATTAGTTATTTGTATCTTTCGGCTGTTCGAGGGCTGAATCAGCCGTCACAGCAGAAGTTTTGTGGGGGCTGGAGTCTACGGTTACATAGTGTTTGAGGTTAATGTCGCTGCTGATACTTAGTTGCGATCGCAACTCGGTTAATCTAGTAAAGGTAGGCTGAAGAGGTCGCTAATTCGATTTTTTTTCAGCATACTAAACGTATACTGAACCAGCACCTAGATACTCAATTCTTAAGAAATTATGAAATTGGGTGTAAAATATACGGCGTGGTGATAGGAGAAAAACTGTGTTTCTGAGACTTGCAGAACAACACCGTAAATTCGTCCAAGATTTGGTCATGAACCTCCAGGCTTTGGCGATCGTGCTAGAGCGTCGGGGTTATTTGGCATCCTGCTACACTTGCGGGGGTCAGATGAACAGTGCCTCATTTATGGTCAGTTTGACGGACAACCATCTGATTCGATTTTTAGTGTCAGATTACGGTATCACATGGACTGAGATGCGGGACGATCGCGAACTGATGAAACTAGAAGGTGCAGAGGCAATTAGTCAGTTACAAGAACTGGCAAATCTCGTAAAGTACCAAATCCAACCTTCGGAAGCTACTTTGGCGACGGCGCAGCGAGTTTAGCAGTTGCACGGTTCTGAGGAAAGCGACAGCGAAAGTCGGTGTTTGCCACCTGCAACCGAATCCCCAGCGAGTTAGTTGAGAGGAACAGGTTGCACAGCAATGGCAGCTCAATAGACAAGGGTAATTTCAGGGTGCTTTCAGACACTCATTTTAGCCGTCAGTCGATCGAAGTCTGCCAGGGCCGACAGCAGTCATGCTATATGACGCGATATCAATGGTGCTTTTAACATTCAGTTAAAAGCTTTGACAGATACCGCAACATCTGACGTGAAAGTTTCATTTCAGATTGTGCCACAGACAGAAAACTCCGGCATCAGCCCGATTTTTCTAGGTTAAAGGTATCTGCATAACTTTATGCAAAAAGTGTCTAACTTGGAACCTCTAGTTTTTTGGCAGCAGTTGATTCTGTCTTAAGAGCGATTTGCCAAAAGTAAAACTGCTAATGCTCGTCGCCTGCGATGTTAATTTCTCACTTTGACATTCAAAAGTCAAGGCATTGAAATTAACTATGAGCAGGCAGGTAAAATTTAACATCCAGAGTGAGGATGAGGCTGTGAAGATTGGGCGAAAAGCCGCCCCAGGGTGGATATGCGGACGAATTGCGTTTATTTTTGCTTTTCGATTTAGCTGATAAGGTTGGTTAACAGCTCACAATTAACTTAAAACAGCATCACTGCTGTAAAAAATCTCACAGCCGGCTAAAGCCGGCTAAGTTTTGTGTAACTTTAAGCTTCTGCGTCATGTTTGACCGTTGTAGCCGCGGAAGTTATCACTCATCATTAGGTCAACTGTCAACTGGCAACTGGCAACTGTCAACTGTTTTTTGAAGTGCGCGATCGCAGTTGCTACTAATATTTTATAATATATTAATATTTTCTCCCAAAATATTTATCCCCAAGGTTGGAGTCAGAATCAAATGGTAAATTTAAGCGAACTTCTAGAACCCATCGCCAGCCAATTTCGCAGTCTCGGAATTCCCGAACCAATTACCCATTGGGGACATCCTGTAATGATGGGAATCGTGGTTGTGGCCATGGGTAGCTTCGTCGGGTATACGGGATGGCAGGGACGTTTGGCCGCCGATAAGGATGTCGCGCTCAAAAGTCGAGCGGATCACCGCAAGCTAGCACCGTGGATGTTTCTGTTTCTAGCTTTGGGCTACACAGGGGGCTTGCTGTCGCTGGTAATGCAGCACAAGCCTGTTATGGAAAGCCCGCACTTTTGGACGGGTTCGGGAGTGCTGGTTTTGCTGGCTGTTGGTAGCTTGATTTCACTGACAGGTTTTGGAGGCAATAAGCTGGCACTGCGGGCGGTTCACGCTTATTTGGGCACAACTGCCCTGGCACTTATGGTGCTGCACGCGGCTTTCGGTTTAAAATTAGGTCTGTCTATTTAAGGTAGTACCAGTCTTTTTTAATTGAGATACAGCAGATTCCAGGTAAGTCGATGCAGAGATAGAGGACACGGCAGTGCCGTTTCCCTACAGAGATCGATCGCTTCCAGGTAAGTCGATGCAGAGATAGAGGACACGGCAGTGCCGTTTCCCTACAGAGATCGATCGCTTGGGGGTGTACTTCATCAACGTGGAATCTGCTGTATGAATTGGGAGAAGCATTGCTTTTCTTTATTCTGCTTGATGACTAATGACTTATTCCATAGTTTCTAATTAATGAATCAAGTAACGGGTGTCATTTTCTGTCTTGCCTACATTGTGGGATTGATTTCTACAGGAGTTTCTTGGGGTAGGTACGCGATATTTGCTTTAGGAATAGCGGTCGCAGTCGCCATGCCTAAATTGTTGTTAAAGCATACAAGGAACTCTTTCAAAACCACTAATAAAAGACGCAGCAGAACGAAAGAAAATGCTCTGGAGGAACCCTTAGAAACGAGGGAAAAATTGAGCTTGCTTGAGATGCTGCCGAGAGCAAAATGGGTGTGGGCTGTCGCGGGTTCGATCGCATTTTTGGCGAGCATTTATTTTGCAATTCGATCGCCCCAACCGGCAATGAATGACATCAGCAAACTGATTCCCGTTGGCGGAAACACCCAAGAAGTGGCGGTGACAGTTCGCGGTAGACTGGCTAGTACGCCCCGATTAACTCGATCGGGCCGATCGCAATTTTGGCTAGACACGGATGCAGTTAGCGAAATCAACGGCGGCGAAGGAGGAGTAGTCGTCAACCGCCCAGTATCCGGCAAACTCTACGTTACAGTGCCCCTGCTGCAAGCAACGGGCTTGTATGCCGACAATACAGTCGCAGTTGTGGGCTCATTGTACAAACCGCAGCCGCCGTCGAATCCGGGGGCTTTTGATTTTCAAGCCTATTTAGCCAGAGAAGGGGCTTTTGCAGGACTCAAAGGGCGTCAGATTGACTGGAAGAGAGAAAATGCGATCGCGGATGTCAATCGACTTAACACCAAAACGGGTGCTTTCTGGGAGTCAACCGGGATGCAGCCGTCGCCAATTCAAACGATGCGGATGCGGATTGTGCGATCGCAAGTATCACAGTTGAGTGTTCCCGAAGGGCCGTTGATCAGTGCGATCGCCCTGGGCAAACAAGCAGTTGATTTACCCTACACCATCCGCGACTCTTTTGTGCAGGCTGGATTAGCCCACGCGATCGCAGCTTCGGGTACTCAAGTTTCGATGGTTTTGGGTTTAGTTTTAGCTTTAACCAGGCGCTTTTCCAAACAATTACAATTTGGTTTTGGCGTCAGTGCTTTATTTTTGCTCGTGGGATTAACAGGCTTTGAAGCTTCAATCTGCCGCGCCGCCTTGATGGGATTTGGTACACTATTTGCTTTGGTACTAAGTCGCGAAGTTAAGCCGTTGGGATTGCTGTTAATCGCTGCTACTATTTTACTGCTAGTTAACCCTTTGTGGATTTGGGATTTAGGTTTTCAACTGAGTTTTTTGGCAACTCTGGGATTAGTGGTGACAGCGCCGCCGCTGATGGCAAAGTTCGACTGGATGCCACCTGCGATCGCTTCAATTCTGGTGGTTCCCATCGCCGCTTCAGTGTGGGTGCTGCCACTGCTACTTTACGTTTTTAGTGTGGTATCACCTTACAGCATTTTAGTCAATATTATTGCGGCTCCTTTACTGTGGATTTTGAGTATTGGCGGGATGGTTAGCGCTTTAGCTGGATTGATTTTTCCGCCGGCTGGGAGTGTGTTAGCCCAACTGCTTGACTATCCGGCAAAGGGGTTAATTGCGATCGCCGAATATTTCTCACAATTGCCCGGTAATTCAGTAGCTGTCGGCCAAGTATCGGTGTTTCAGCTAATCGCGCTTTACAGTTTAATCTGCTGGGTTTGGCTGGGGGGAAGTTCGGCAACGAGCAATGTGCGGGATGTAACGGATGTAACGGATAGAAGGAAAAAGTCCGAGGGAAAAGGGAAACAGGAAGATAGGAGAGGGAAACAGGAATTAGGAAAAGGCAAGAATCAAGGAAAGGGGAGAGGGAAGCAGGGGAAAAGCCGAGTTTTTGCGTTGCGGATTTCTTCGGCTTGGATTTTACCGCTGGCGCTGATGGCGGGAATTGGAGTCGTAGTTTTGCCAGCTTGGCACGTTCAATCATCTTTATTTCAAGTTACTTTGCTGGCGACATCTGGGGAACCAGTTTTGGTAATTCAAGATAAGGGAAAAGTGACGCTAATTAATACTGGTGATGAAAATACGGTGAGGTTTACGCTGTTACCTTTTTTGCAGCAGCAAGGAGTTAATTCTGTGAATTTTGCGATCGCCACTCACGGTCATTTAGGCTTGAGCGGCGGTTGGGGAAAATTATTACAACGCTTGCCAATTAAAACGTTTTATGATAATAACGCTCCCAAACAAATTAACCGCGGCAGCAATCAGGAATTTATAACGGCTGTGCAATCTCGCCAAGGCGTTTACTTTCCTTTAGAAACTGACAGCAAAATTGATCTGGGTTTGACGCGGTTGCAGTTCGTGGACGCGGAAATCCCGGTGGTAGAATTACTGGTGGGCGAGCGTACTTGGTTGCTTGTCGGTGACATGACACCGGAAGCGCAAAGTATGTTATCAAAGAGATTAGCAGCCACGGGAACATTGAAGCGGGTAGAAGTGCTGTGGTGGTCGGGAAAAACCCTGACAGCCGAGTTATTGAGCGCAGTTGGGCCGCAAGTGGCGATCGCATCTGCGGACGAAATCGACCCAGAAACCGCCGCCCAACTGCGCCAAAGCAAAACCCAGATTTTCTGGACAGGGCGCGACGGAGCTCTTCAGTGGACACCAGCAGGGGGATTTAAGACGACTCTGGAATCGGAAGAAAATCAAACTTCTTTTCTGTAAGGATTTACAATGTGGCGCACTGTGCGGTAAAATAGTTTTAGCTCGCATCTCAAGTCTATTGGAGAGGTGGCAGAGCGGTTGAATGCGGTAGACTCGAAATCTACTTTAGGGGTGACTCTAACGTGGGTTCAAATCCCACCCTCTCCGTTTTTCAGGACTTCTGGCGTAAGATATGCAAAGTACATCAAGATAAACTTGCATATCTTACGCCATATTTTAGTGAAGATTTAGAAAAAGCCAATAATTCCTCCACCTCGCTGTTACTAGGAGTTTGTGTGACAACTCATTTGAGAGACTTGACAATTTGCTTTTGTTACAATGATAGAAAATTTGACACAATTCTTAAACTTCAAACCGCGCATCTTATTTATGTACGGAAAGAGCGATCGCCCAACTGCTGTTTTGAGCCACATATACAGTATTGTGGAAGAATTCTATCATGTCCGAAAAGAACGCTCCCAATAAAGTTGGTTCGTAGTGAGGACTTTAGTCCTCGGATGATGCGGACTAAAGTCCTCACTACAAACACGTTTTATTACGGTAATACAACAGGCATGAGATGAGTTATTGAAGCCAACCTAGGCGAATATGACTTTTATGAACTTAACAATATGATTTTTATGAGTCCATCCAATGACTTTATGAATTGACTTTAAAAAAGCTTTTATTCATAATCATCATATGAACCTAGGACAGGAAGAAACCCATGTCGCCAAAGCCTAGCAGCTAATACTGCACTCGTCCAGCTAAATCAAATATATGTAGATATTTCTACAGGTTGCAACCAGGAGTATTTTCTGGTAAGTAACAGATTTATTAGACTGTGCCAGGAAATGCTGACATAAATCAAAGTATCTAAACAAAATCTAGTGCAGGAGAACTAATTATGTATCAACAACCTCAAAAAAGGAAAGGCCCGCCCCCAATTGTTTTTATTGCATTTCCTTTGATTGCCTGGGGTGCATTCACATTTATTCCACAGATATTAAAGGGCGGAATTTTACCTAGATCAGTTTCTGGCAACAGTCGTCTCAGTTTGGGAGATAAGATATTGATGCAATCGCAAAAAACAGCAGGAAAACAAGCAGGTGTCAAAGCTTTTGCTGAGGGTAATTACAAAGAAGCTGTTAAAAACTTTCGGGAATCGCTGCAACAAAATCGCAACGATCCAGAGACTCTAATTTATTTAAATAATGCCAAAGTCAATAATGATAATTCTCTGCAAATAGCCGTCAGCGTTCCGATTGGCACTAACCCGAATGTAGCGCAAGAAATGCTCCGAGGAGTTGCCCAAGCTCAAGAGGAAGTTAATGCTGGGGGAGGGATTAATGGTGCGGGTTTGCAAGTTTTGATTGCGAACGATGACAACAGTCCAGATTTTGCCAAAGAAGTTGCAACCGAATTCGTAAAGGATCCGAAAATTTTAGCAGTCGTCGGACACAATGCTAGCAATGCTTCTCTAGCTGCTGCTCCCACGTATCAAGAAAAAAAACTGGTGATGGTTACACCAACTAGCTTTGCTAACAATTTATCAGCTTTCGGTAGCTATATTTTTCGGACAGTCCCCGCGATTCAATCGATGGCGGCTCCTTTAGCAGAATATATGGTTAAAAAAGCTGGCAAAACTAATGTTGCTATCTGTTATGATTCTCAAGCTCCTGATAACGTATCGTTTAAGGATGAATTTGTTTCGTCGTTTTCGGCTTTGGGTGGCAAGGTAGTGCCTACGGTTTGTGACTTTTCAACGCCAACTTTTAATTCGAGTGCTAGCATTGCTGATGCTGTTAGCAAAGGTGCACAAGCGTTAATGCTAGCACCTCATATCGATCGCATCGATCGCGCGATCGACCTAGCTCGCCTCAATACTGGCAAATTAGCGCTCTACGGCAGCACGACACTGTACACGTTTCAAACGGTAAAAGAGGGGAACAAAGACGTTGACGGGCTTGTTTTGTCCGTTCCGTGGCATCCTGACACTAATCCGAACAACCCATTTTCTAAGAATGCGATTCAAAAGTGGGGAGGTGCCGTGAATTGGCGAACCGCCACGAGTTTTGATGCGACGAAAGCTATTATGAGCGGTTTGCAGCGCAGCAATACGCGAGAAGGATTGCAACAAGCACTTAGGGCTCCGAATTTCGTTACCTCTGGTGCGAGTGAAGATGTGAGGTTTTTGCCAACGGGCGATCGATGGAACAAAGCGATTTTAGTACAGGTTAAACGCCAAGGCAACGATTACAGGTTTGTGACGCTCCCGTGATTGGGTGACACAAGAGCGAGTCAGGCACAAATTGAACTCTTTCCCTTCTTTTCTCAACCTTCGCGTCTTTGCGGTTTGTTAGTCTGCGTAGGGTGTGTCGCCATTAAAAATCATGCAGCATTCAATCAACTTTTTTAGCGGCGACTCACCTTATAATATTTATAAAAAAGCTTGCTACAACAAAAATCTTGGGACAGGTGCGTCGCGATGAGATTGTCCCTCTTTTTTGATTATTGTCGATGGCGACGCACCCTACAGCTACTAATGATTAATGTCTAACTGCTATTGCAACTTAACAGCAGCCCGCTGAATCGGCAAAACTTCATCTAATGTCAATTCGCGATCGGCTGTTAGGTGACTGGAACAGCAAATCGTGCTGAAATAAAGAGGACGACCGACAACTTGAGAAAAATGCTGTTCCAAAAGTAAGCGAGAAGTGATATCGCCCAACAGTTCAGATATATCTTTTGTCAATTGTTCAGTATCGTCGCGGTGAGTAATTCTGAACCCAAAAGGCGTTTTGCCGATCGACTTTTTAATCTCCGCATCAAAAGCATCATCTTTACCAGCCACAAAAGCCGCAGACTGAGCTGTCAAAAATTGCCAAGCTTCTGGAAACATCTTGCGAATGTTTTCCAGAGGATTTCCGGTTTCGTAAACTAAAGTAGCAGTTTTGCAATCCATGAATCCGACCTCAGGTAGTTAGTAGTGTGTCTCGACTGTATTTCAAGTTTTGATATTGGTTATCATATTCATAATTGGCCACTAAATCAAGGGCTGTTCTGTCTTCTCTTCCTCTGCGCTCTCTGCGGCCTCTGCGGTTTAATCATTCAGAAACACTTGTGACGCATCAAAACCAAAGAAACCGGGTTTTTTTCCCAATCTGCACGCCATAACAAAGTATTCTCCCAAAAAACCCGGTTTCTGACTACCCGGCCCAATGCTCTGGGAAAGCCGATTTCCAATGCCCAATGCCCTGGGTAGGCCGATGCCCAATGCCCAATGCCCAATGCCCAATCAAAAAAAACTATCTTTTCCAATACCTGCGCCAGTGAAACAAATTCTCCCACAAATTCTGCATAAAAGTATTGCTGCGGAGACGCTGCGACTCCCAAACAGCAGCAGTTTGACCGTTAATTGCCGAAAAACTAGACCAAATATAAGGAAGTTCGGCGATCGCCTCAACCTTCATTCCGTGACGCACAGCAAAGGCGATCGCATGAATCAACTCCGCAGCTTGCGGGCCGACAATAGTCGCTCCCAAAATCTCCCCGTCACGCCGCCCGACAATCTTACAAAAACCCGTTGTCTCCCCGGACATTTGAGCTCTTTCAACATTCTTGAAATATTCCCTAGCCACAATCAAATCGTCTCCAAAACGGCGCCTTGCTTGCGCTTCTGTCAAGCCAACCCTCGCCAACTGCGGATCGGAAAAAATCGCCCAAGGAATCCCGCGATAATCTATTTGATACATCGGCAAAAACAAAGCATTTTTCACAGCAACCGCAGCTTCGCAATTGGCGATGTGAGGGAACGAATAACCGCCAGCAACATCGCCACAAGCGTAAATTCGAGAATTAGTTGTTTGCAGCTTTTCATTTAAAATCAACCCGCGATCGCTAAATTTAACCCTAGCAGCTTCCAGATTTAACCATGCAAAATTGTGTCCGCGGCCAGCGGCGAGAAAAATCTCCTCAGCTTCGATCGCCCTTGCCCCAGCTTGAATCCACTTTTTACCGTCAATCACCCTAGCTTGAGTCACCTCAGTCGCAGTCAGAATCCGCACTCCTTCAGCTTCCATTCCAGCTTGCACCAAACCAGCAGCCTCGCGGTCTTCTTTCGCCAAAATCTGCGAACTTTTCACCACCAAAGTCACAGCAACGCCCAGCCGAGAAAAAGTCTGAGCCACTTCAACACCGCTGGGATCTGCACCGATTACAGCCAAACTTTTCGGCAACTTTGGCAGTTTTGCCAATTCCCCGACTGTTTCGGAAGTAAAAAAGCCGACAGACGAAAGTCCTTCAATATTGGGAATTGCAGGTAGAGTTGGACAAGCTAGCAAATAACAGCGCGATCGCAATTTCCGATCGCCCGCAATCAAAGCCAAATTCGGTTTGGCAACAAACTCGCTGTTACCAAAAATAATATCAACCCCGCGAGCAGCTAAAACGCCGAGATCGTCAATTTCTGACAAATTAGAAACAACGCCGTCAGCCCATTTCTTAACCCCGTTAAACTGCAATGCGATCGGCATTTCGGAATTAGCCAGATCTGGGCGAAGTCCGAACTGTGGGTGGCTCATCTGGTGAGCAAAACGAGCAGCCTCTCTCAAAGTTTGGCTGTATTTCAAACCCAGGGCGATCGACTCTTTTCCCCCCGCCGGCAAATCTTGAGAATTACTGAGCGGTTCCACCAAAGCAACGCGAGCCGGGAAATTAGTTGCAGTCAAAGCAGCATAACGTCCGGCCGCAGTTCCACCAATAATCACTAAATCATAATCAAGCATAAATAAATTTGTCAGATAAGACGGCGGTTGAAACCGCTCCTATACAAACGATGTCCGCCTCCGCGGACTCAAGAAAACAACGTAATTTCA
>NZ_JAEQCT010000018.1:0-111037 GCF_020738205.1 Microcoleus sp. PH2017_24_DOB_U_A | reverse complement strand
GTAAACAGTGAATTTTCCTTTGTTTCTTGCATGATCGTTTGACTCCATTTAAATTGATAATATTGAACGAAAACTAGAAACTTTATATAATTTCGATAGCCTCGTATGATTACTGACTAATACTTCTCCATGCCTCTGCGATCGCCCGGAATATTACTGAGAAAATTTTAAAATTTATCCGATCGCACTACTTTACTCAGCTATCTAGACTACAAGGGTTTTGTAAGGGCGATTGCGAATCGGATCGTAAAGGAAAAGCTGACTCGGCTGTGGAATGAAAAACAGCGTATTGATGCCATTGCTGCTGCTGTTCTTGGTATCGCTGTTACTGTTAGCACTGCTGAAACCGCTGGTAGTGCTGCCACCGCTGACAGTCCCAGATTCTCGATCGGTTAATTCGGTAAAAAGTGAATTTTGTTGATTGTCCGGCATAAGGAACTCCTATTAAGACATATATAGTTACTTACGTACCGATCCCAGAAAAACCGGGTAACAGTGCCAAAAATCATTGCGGAAATGCTCTGTTTTCCTGACTGTTGCCGCCTGAATCCACCATTCTTGATGTTTGGGGAAATTTCCGGGTGGGGACGGCAAAGCTGTGCGGATTTTGACCTTGACCATGTGAATTTTGATTTAGACTTCTAAATCTATCCTTGGTGTCCGGAAAGCTAGAAAATAAATGTGACAAAAGAAATAGGCGATCGATCTCTCCTTCTTCCAACTCATACCGTTTGAGGTTTGAAAATGACTTATTTAATCAGGCTTTGGAGTTGGCCGCGAGTTGCATTCTTTTTTGGAAATGGCATTAAAACTCACAACGATTCTCTTTCCCCAAACTCAAAACTTAAAATTCAAAACAATTCCCCTCACCCCCAATAGCCGCCATGCCTCGCACACCCGAACCCATGCCCGCAGAAACCTTTGATAACGACGAGTTTTTGCCCCCTGTCAGCCGCTGGACTACTTTGGGGGGAATTTTGATGGTGGCGACGTTTGGCGGGGCGATCGCCCTGGCAAGCGTCACCAAATACAGTGCTACAGTCAAAGCAGACGCGATCGTCCGTCCAGCCGGAGAAGTGCGCGTCGTGCAAGCTGCAACCGAAGGAACCATCGAAAGCATTGCGGTAAGCGAAAATCAGACAGTAAAAGCCGGAGATGCGATCGCAGTTGTCAACGCTTCGCGTTTGGGCACTCAAAAAAAGCAGTTCCAAGACACAATGAATCAGTCTCAAGCAGCAGCACAGCAAATCAACCAGCAACTGCGGGACTTGGAAAATCAAATTTTAGCCAGCGGCCAATTTCAAACCATCCAAAATCAAAATTCCGCCGCCCAAGAAGTAGTCGAGTCCGCTCTTGTAAAAATCGCCACATCGCAGCCGGATGTCGCCGAGAGACTCGGCAGAAGTCGGCGGGTTTTGCTCGTCAAGCGATCGTCCATTCAACAACAATTAATTCAAGCTAAAAAAGAACTCAATCAAATTCAGTCACAACTCGAAAATAGCGTGATCCGCGCGCCCGCTGATGGTACAATTCTCAAATTGGAAGTACAAAGTACCGGTCAAACAATACAAGCCGGAAGTGCGATCGCCCAAATCGTCCCTAGCGACGTACCCCTTTTAGTCAAAGCCAGAGTAACATCCCAAGATATTGCCCGCATCCAAATCGGCCAACCAGTGCAGATGAGGATTTCCGCCTTACCCTTCCCAGATTACGGGACACTAAAAGGAACAGTCAGCGCGATCGCCCCAGATGCGATCGCCACTCAAAACCCCGGTAATAATTTAGGTACTGCTTATTATGAAGTTGCAATTAAACCCGATCAAACCTATCTAACCAAACTCGAATCTACCCGCAATCAAGCAGTTGGAACTTCCCAGGCAAATACCCCACGCCAGTATTCAATTCAGTCAGGAATGGAAGGAAGAGCCGATATTATTACTGGTCAAGAAACTGTTTTGACGTTTATTTTGCGGAAGGCAAGGTTGGTGACGGATATGTAATTGGTCATTAGTCGTGGTCGTAGGGTGCGTCAGTCTTAAGGTTAGCCCGAAAAATTTGGGTTTTACCTACTGACGCACCCTACTTTTGTTTGTTGTTTGTTTGACATTTTGCGATCGTAGTTATATCATAGACTCTAGTAGATGCCACTGTCAACCATCTCGATCCACAACTCCAAAAGTTAATCTAACGTCATAAGCTGGTAACTAACCACTAACCAACGGGTAACAAATGGGGAAGTACAGGCGACCTAGAATTAATTTTGTTTTGGATGAGGATATTAGGGACGACCTAACGGTATGGGCTAAGGAGGAAGGACGCACGATGAGCAATCTTGTAGAGCGAATTGTGACAGCCGCAGTTCAAGGAAAGCGGGACAGCCACCCAAACCAAAACCCGCTCATCCATAAAGAGCAAGCGGGAAAAGGAGGCTCTAGCGAATGAATAAACTGATGTCTAGTATTGAAAAAAGTGACAAATTCACCTGAACCAGAACCGTCAGAACTAGAAAATCACCACGGTGCAACTGACCCAAGTAAGTGTCAGGATATGAGCCGCAAGTACAGATGGAGGTTGAAGCGTATCGAACGTACAAAAGATCGCACTCTCAAGGTCAATTGCGTGTTTTATGGCGAACAAACCTCTTTTGAAGACAGTCGTTTTGGAGATACCGACGATGAATGAAACTTGGATAGTTTTTAAAACAGAATCACTCTCATCCCCAGGCTGGGAAGAACGTCAGCTACTACCGATCGGTGGTTTGACTGACATTTTAGCAACAGAGTGGGATTCTTCGGGGAAATTGCCTCAAATTGGCGAGCGGGTGCGAGAATACGAAAACCTCGAAGATCCGGGTAACGGAGTCACCCACGGTCGAGATAGCAATTGGATTGTGAAAAGCATCCACAAATTCTCATCTAGCGACACAAACCTGGAAATCATGGTCTGTTATTGCGCTTATGAACCCGTTGAGTCTAAATGGGTTGAATTAAAACGAGGAAAGCCTGTGAATGAGATTTTGCAACCCGTTGAAATTGGGTAAAAATCTTAACCTTTCTAATTAATTATCTTCAGTCCGCGCAGGCGGACTTTGTTTTTGTAGACGCGGTTTCAACCGCCGGGTTTATGTGTACTTTGTTTTTGTAGACGCGGTTTCAACCGCCGGGTTTATGTGTACAATAAATACACCGGGTTTATGTGTAGAATAAATAACATCCATCGCCAATATGAAAATTAACGATAAACTCAAAACCATTCTAGCTGAATTGCGATCGCACTTCGAGCTCCTGTATGGCGATCGTCTCACCCAAATGGTACTTTACGGTTCCCAAGCGCGGGGCGACGCACATCCCGACTCAGATATTGATGTTTTGGTCGTTCTCAAAGCACCAGTCCAAGTCGGTGAAGAAATCGATCGAACTATCCCAATTGTAGCAAATTTATCCCTCGCCAATGACGTAATAATTAGCTGCTTGTTTATGAATGAGGAACGGTTTACTAATTATCAAGGCCCTTTGCTCAGAAATATTCGTAGAGAGGGAATTTTCGTATGACACCCGCTCAATTAAACTTACTCCTCAAAGCCGATCAAAGCCTTTCAGCAGCAAAATTTATATTGGATGGCGGATATCCTGATTATGCAGCTTCTCGCGCCTATTACACAATGTTTTATATTGCTGAAGCATTTCTAGAGGGTGAAGGATTATCTTTTTCCAAGCATTCCGCAGTCATCAGCGCCTTTGGCAGAGAATTTGCTCGTACAGGGAGAGTACCTGTGAAATTTCACCAATTCCTAATTAGATCGCAGGAATTACGAAATGCTGGAGACTATGGTGAGATTAATGCTGTAACGGCTAATCAAGCAGCAGATTCGATCGCCCAAGCTGAAGAATTTCTCGAATTGGCTCAAAATTTAATTGGAACTCTGCCGCCACCTTAAATACCAATGCTGAAAATGCGATTGCTAATATCAATATAAATTTTCCCTCGCTGAATGCTCATAGTGCTTCTAAACCATCCATTTCTGCCACAATAAACTCTTGATTGATAGCAGCAATCTCAACTTGAATATCTGGATCGTTGGCCATCTCTGCTATCTCTGCTTCCAGGTATTTAGCATTAGCGAGTTTATTAGCTATGTAAGTTTTCTCCCGCACTCGGCAAGCGATACGTTCCAGCAGCCAAAGTTGTTCTTCTATCGACAGGGAACTAATAGAACGTTCAATTTCTACTAAAGTTTGTGAAATCATTTTAGTTTCCTCTTGTTTTTTGCCCCATCGCAAATCATCGAGATTTGTTTGAATGAGACCGGGCCCATTCCGAATAGATTCATTAGTGCGATCGCTTACTTATCTTGTATCTATATTATACGACATAGTGGCGTAGCAGCTTATGACACACACTCCACCTACTCCAGACGATTCAGCCAGTCGGGTTTTCCCCTTGTTTTTCCCCGACAAAGAATGTAAAATTCTAAAAACATGGGTTGTAAGCAATGAACGAAGCGCGCCACCAAGCTTATCAAAATTTGATTGATTCTCTCCTCACCTGCGATCGCGAGGAAAGAATGGGCATTATGCAGGCTAATTTAGAGTTGATAGACGAGGGTTTTGCCCAATTTTTGCGGCGAGACTGGGCAACTCAAACTC
This sequence comes from Microcoleus sp. PH2017_24_DOB_U_A, assembly GCF_020738205.1. Taxonomy (NCBI): domain Bacteria; kingdom Bacillati; phylum Cyanobacteriota; class Cyanophyceae; order Oscillatoriales; family Microcoleaceae; genus Microcoleus; species Microcoleus sp. PH2017_24_DOB_U_A. The sequence goes on along the minus strand of NZ_JAEQCT010000018.1, from coordinate 106,391 downwards.
TGGCAAAGTTACAGGGTGAAGAAGCTTCCAATTGTGCTATTAATTTATTCAACTTTAATCTTGGTTTTTATAGTCTGCGGCAAGGCAGTCGGGCAAGTAATTTAGAGGTGGCGATCGCTTGTTTGGAGATTGGGTTAACTATTATTACTCGCAAAGCTGACTCGAAAAATTGGGCCATGTTTCAAAACAGTCTGGGGATTAAATATTACGACAGAATTAGAGGGGGAAAAGCTGAAAATTTGGAACTGGCGATCGCAGCTTATCAGGCATCCTTGGAAATTTACACCCGCGACGCATTTCCCTTTGAGTGGGCAGGGAGTCAAAATAATTTGGCGAATGCCTACCAATACAGAATCAGAGGGGAAAAAGCCCAGAATCTGGAATTGGCAATCGCAGCTTTTGAGGCATCCTTGGAAATTTGGACTCGCGACGCATTTCCCTTTGAGTGGGCAACGTGTCAAAATAATTTGGCGGGTGCGTACCTATACAGAATCAGAGGGGAAAAAGCCCAGAATCTGGAATTGGCGATCGCAGCTCTTGAGGCATCCTTGGAAGTTTGTACTCGCGACGCATTTCCCGAAGACTGGGCAATGAGTCAAAATAATTTGGCGAGTGCGTACTACAGCAGAATCAGAGGGGAAAAAGCCGAGAATCTGGAATTGGCGATCGCAGCTCTTGAGGCATCCTTGGAAGTTTACACCCGCGACGCATTTCCCTTTGAGTGGGCAAGGAGTCAAAATAATTTGGCGAATGCGTACCTCTACAGAATCAGAGGGGAAAAAGCCCAGAATCTGGAATTGGCGATCGCAGCTTGTGAGGCATCCTTGGAAGTTTACACCCGCGACGCATTTCCCGAAGACTGGGCAGCGTGTCAAAATAATTTGGCGGGTGCGTACCTATACAGAATCAGAGGGGAAAAAGCCGAGAATCTGGAATTGGCGATCGCAGCTTTTGAGGCATCCTTGGAAGTTTACACCCGCGACGCATTTCCCTTTGAGTGGGCAGCGTGTCAAAATAATTTGGGGCTTGCCTACAGCAACAGAATCAGAGGGGAAAAAGCCCAGAATCTGGAATTGGCGATCGCAGCTTTTGAGGCATCATTAGAAATTTGCACCCGCGACGAATTTCCCGAAGACTGGGCAAGAATTCAAAATAATTTAGCTAATGCCTACCACAACAGAATCAGAGGCGAAAAAGCCGAGAATCTGGAATTGGAGATCGCAGCTTTGGAGGCATCCTTAGAAATTTGCACCCGCGACGAATTTCCAGAAAATTTAGCAAGTACTAAAAATAATTTGGGGCTTGCCTACCACAACAGAATCAGAGGTGAAAGGGCTCACAATCTAGAAATGGCAATTTCCACTTATCAATCAACATTGTCCGTTCGTACACGTGAAGCATCTCCTAAAATTTGGGCAATGATTCAAAATAATTTGGGGCTTGCCTACAGCAACAGAATCAGAGGGGAAAAAGCCGAAAATCTGGAACTGGCGATTTCCGCTTTTCAAGCAGCTTTGTCAGTTTTTACCCGCGAGGAATTGCCTCAAGATTTGGCAATGACTCAAAATAATTTGGGGATTGCCTACCGCAAGAGAATCAGAGGCGAAAAAGCAGATAATTTAGAAATGGCGATCGCTGCTTTACTGGCATCCTTGGAAGTTCGCACCCGCGAGGCATTTCCCTTTGAATGGGCAAGGAGTCAAAATAATTTGGGGATGGCTTACCTCTACAGAATCAGAGGGGAAAAAGCCGAGAATCTGGAATTGGCGATCGCTGCTTTACTGGTTACCTCTACAGAATCAGAGGGGAAAAAGCCGAGAATCTGGAATTGGCGATCGCTGCTTTACTGGCATCCTTGGAAGTTTACACCCCCGACGCATTTCCGATCGATCATGCTGAAACCTTATATAATCTCGGAGTTGCCTACCAGAATAATTCCCAACTCCCAGAAGCTTACAATACCTTTAACTCGGCCATCGAGACAGTCGAATCAATGCGGAGGGAAATCATTATCGGTGGCGAAGCAGATAGACAAAAATTGGCTGAAGAATGGAATATACTTTATCAGCGCATGGTAGAAGTTTGCCTACAAATGGAAAACTCCACTGCCGCCCTAGAATACGTCGAACGCAGCAAAACCAGAAACCTCGTAGAATTGTTTCACAAAGCCCGCAGCCTCCCCAGCCAAGTACAGCGGATTAGTTTTGCAGAAATTCGCAGCCTGTTAGCTGAAAACGAAGCAATTTTAGAATGGTACATTACCTACAACGGCTTTAAAGTTTTCATTGTCACCCGCGACTCTCCTCAACCGGATATCTGGCAATCTTCCTCTCAAGACTTGCAAGCATTACAAGAGTTACAACAGGAATATCTCGATGACATCGAAGACGAGGAAAAATACGACAACTGGAAAAACCAACTAGACAGCCGCCTGGAAAGATTAGCCCAGATTCTGCACATCGACGAAATAATTTCTCGCCTCCCCGAAAACTGCCAAAAATTAATCTTAGTTCCCTTCCGATACTTGCACCTATTCCCCCTACACGCCCTCACCAGCAGCCGACAAAAAGCAGACAAAACCGTAGAAACTGGATGTCTTCTCGAACTTTTCCCAGGCGGCGTGAGATACACACCCAGTTGCCAACTTTTGCAATTATCTCAGCGGGAAAACTTGACAGCCGAAGACACATCACCCAGCAAATTTTTTGCCATCCAAAACCCCACAGAAGATTTAGACTTCACCGACATCGAAGTCGAAGCCATTGCCAAATCCTTCAATCCCGCCGAAGTATTGATTCGGGAAAAGGCAAGTAAAGCAGGATTGCAACAACAAATTGCCAGCTTGCAAAATGCCGATATCGCCCACTTTTCCTGTCACGGCTTCTTCGACTTTCTCAATCCCGAAAAATCATCCTTAATCCTAGCCGGCGCCAAAATTGCCAGCGATGGCGTTCCCTCCGAAGAAAAGCGTTACATTCGTTCCCGCCGAGGCGAAACCTACGACATCACAGAATGCCTGACTCTGACAGAAATCTTTGATTTGCAGTTAAGTAAGTGTCGTTTAGTAGCCCTTTCTGCCTGCGAAACTGGGTTAACCGATGCCAGGAATAGCACAGATGAGTATATCGGATTGACTAGCGGTTTTTTGTACGCCGGAACCACGAATGTGATTAGCACATTATGGGCTGTCAATGATGTATCTACGGCGATTTTAATGATAAGATTTTATGAGTTATTTCGTTCAGAAAGTCGGCCCGCTGTGTCGATTGCTTTGCGGGAGTCTCAGTTGTGGCTGCGGAGTTTGACTGTTAAAAGTTTGCTAGAATGGGTGGAAGTGTCGCAGTTGCTGAGTCACGAACATAAACAGACAATTCAAAACAGATACAATCGCGGTTACAAACAAGATTATCAACCTTATGAGTCTCCCGTATACTGGGCCGCTTTCTGTGCAGTTGGACAATAAGGGTGGGTATCAGAAACCGGGTTTCTGCGGAGATTTTTTGTTCCCGTTGAGATTTATCATAGAAACCCGGTTTCTTTTCGGCAATAAGTGTGGGTATCAGAAACCGGGTTTCTTCCGAGATTTTTTGTTCCCGTTGAGATTTATCATAGAAACCCGGTTTCTTTGACCTTAGTATAATGAAAGGAGAAATTAGCAATGACAGATGAACAATTTATTGCAGGCTTCCTAAAAGTCTTTGAAACCAAACCCGAAATATTTGAACAAGGCGGGGCGGTTGACGCTTTAGCAAATCTCAGCAACACGATATCCCAGATGGCGGATTCATCCAACAAGGAAGTAGCCGATGCCATTGGTAATTGGTGTGCAGACTATCCTAAAATAACAGATGAAATCAATTTAACGGCTAGAAAACTAAAACCAGAAGCCACCAAGACAGAAGGAGTAAACGAAAGACTATCAAACCGCTACCCAGAATTACCGGAAAATCTCAAAAAACGCCTTCCCAAATCCTAGCCACCGCGCCAATAACATGAGTGATATAATTTCTGCCCCCAATGTTTATTTATACGCTTTCCAACTGCAAAGAAACAGTAAGGGCAGCAATAATCCTCTCTGGAAACACTGCGACAATATCCTCGCCAACTTCACCGATGAAAGGGTAACACCCAATCTAGTTTTTCCCCAAAATTCCCACAGCAACCGCAACGATTTACTTCCCAATGTCTCCCTAGGATTCAACAGCTATCCACCCATAGAAGGTTTTGTACAACCGCTACAAATTCAAAAAGATAGCTATGCTTTCTGCTTAAACATCGGTTGCCCGGAAGATGGCACGGCTGATAATGTAGATGTCGATTTAATCCAGAAATTTAACCCAAATCAAGCCTTACTTATCGATGGCGATGACAACTTTTTAGGTCAAACTCTCCTGATTACCGCATGGCTTCCCGAAAACTCATCAGATAATTTAGATGCCCTCAAACCTCTTGCTGATAATTGCCGCAATGCTTTATTCCAAGGCGATTCACTACCTCCATTCTACTGTTCCGGGAAATTATTCGGCAGTCCAATTTTTGAATACGGTTCAATTATCGATATTGCGAATTACCGCCATTTGCTTGTCTGGCTGCTTGTTGACAAACAAACCGACGAAAATTTTAACACTTGCCAGGAAGAAATATTTGACCTACTATTTTACCGCAACAAAATCATCAAAGTTTTTCAAGACAGCCGCCTGATTTACGACGAACTCGATCGCGAATACGGCATTATTGAGAAAAATGTGGAGATATTGCAGGCTCAATTTTCCAGAGGAACCCTCTTAACTGCCGCCCAATTGCAAGAATTTCAGGAACAGCTAAAGCAACTCTTCAGCAAAGCTGTAACTTATACTCGCCTGCTGCGGAAACTCGAAGATTATGACAATACAATTGCCCTAAATCTTAACAATTACACTGACATTTTGCAGAAAATATGTGATATACTAGGAACCGATAAGGAAGAACTATCAATATTAAATAACTTCAGTAGAAAAACGGCTCCTTATATGCGATCGCAAATAGCCGGCGACTTAGGATATTTCCGCCACGGAACAAACTTAATCGACCAGGCGATCGCCTCAATTCGCGGCATAGTAGAAATAGAACAAGCCAGGAGCGATCGCACCAACCAACTCGCACTCCGCAAGAGCGAGCTCGGAGAGAAATATCGGGACGATCGCCTACAAAGCACAGTACAGGCGATCGGCGTCGGTTTAGCAGCCGGAGGTATCGCAGCATCAAGTGGCACTGACCAAGTATTCCAGACAGTTCAAAACCATCAAATCCCAGTGTTAATGCAGTGGCATCCCTTTGTATTTTCCTTTGCCTTGAGTTTTGCGATCGCCCTTTTCGCAGCCGGCATCACTTGGTGGCGCACTAAACCGAAAAAATAGTTGATCGTTGATAGTTGACAGTTGACAGCGAACTCTTTAAGACTGGAATTTAAACCTATTTCTAAAAACAATCCACCTTAAATACCCCGTTAATTCTTCAGTCCGCGAAGGCGGACTTCGTTTGTGTAGACGCGGTTTCAACCGCCGAGTCATCTTCCCCAAATTTTTTATAAATTTCAACAAAAAGCATCTGAGATCCAAATAACGTGTCAATATAGAGAATGTGACTTCAATTCTATTCTTTCCTCATGGGCAAACAGCGCGTTCTTTCAGGAGTTCAGCCAACAGGCAATCTTCACCTCGGTAACTATCTCGGTGCCATTCGCAACTGGGTAGAAGGTCAAAGCCAGTACGAAAATTACTTGTGCGTAGTCGATTTGCACGCAATTACGGCACCGCACAATCCAGCAACCCTAGCCTCCGACAGTTACACACTCGCCGCTCTCTATTTAGCTTGCGGCATCGATTTAGAATATTGTACTATTTTCATCCAATCCCACGTCTCGGCTCACGCAGAACTAGCATGGCTGCTCAACTGCATTACGCCGATTAACTGGCTCGAAGATATGATTCAGTTTAAAGAAAAAGCAGTTAAACAAGGCGAAAATGTCAACGCCGGCTTGCTAAATTATCCCGTGTTGATGGCAGCCGACATCTTGCTTTACGATGCCGACAAAGTGCCTGTGGGAGAAGACCAAAAACAGCATTTGGAACTCACCCGCGATATTGTCATCAGATTAAACCACCAATTCGGTACACCAGAAAAACCCATTTTGAAACTGCCCGAACCGTTAATTCGGACTGAGGGCGCGAGGGTAATGAGTTTGACAGATGGTACGCGTAAAATGTCAAAATCTGACCCTTCAGAACAAAGTAGAATTAATTTGTTGGATTCGCCAGATACAATTAGCAAAAAAATCAAGCGCTGCAAAACCGATGCCGTGCGGGGCTTAACTTTCGACGATCGCGATCGCCCAGAAGCGAGAAATTTGCTAACACTTTATCTCCTGCTTTCCGGCAAATCGAAGGAAGAAGTAGCAGCGGAATGTGAAAATATGGGTTGGGGAGATTTCAAACCATTGTTGACAGAGACGACAATTAATGCCCTCAAACCTATTCAGGATAAATACAAAGAAATAATGGACGAACCGGGATATTTAGAATCTGTACTCCGTCAAGGAAGAGAACAAGCAGAAACTATTGCCAACCAAACTTTGAATAAGGTTAAAACTGCTTTTGGTTATTCTCTACCTAATTAGTCATGGGGCATGGGGCATGGGGCATAGGGCATGGGGCATGGGCATTGGTAGCAACTAACAAATAACTAATAACTAATGACTTCTCCCTCTCTTCCTTCTTCCTCTCTTCCTTCTTCCTTCTTCCTTCTTCCTTCTTCCTTCTTTAAAATAATCATGAACCGTTTTCGCACAGCCTGTACAACTCCCGGAGAATTCATAATTACCGCCGAAGTTGCCCCGCCCAAAGGTGGCGATATGGCGCACACCTTGGCAATGGCTGAACTTCTGAAAAACAGAGTGCACGCCATTAACATCACAGACGGAAGCCGCGCAGTTCTGCGAATGTGTCCCCTAGCCGTTTCCGCAATTCTATTGCAGCGGGGAATTGAGCCGATTTGTCAAGTTGCTTGTCGCGATCGCAATCAAATAGGCCTGCAAGCCGATCTCATGGGAGCGCACGCCTTAGGCATCCATAATATCTTGGCACTCACCGGCGATCCAGTCAAAGCAGGCGACCATCCAAAGGCCAAAAGTGTATTCGATTTAGAATCAGTGCGGCTGCTACAAGTCATTCAAAAAATGAACGGCGGCCTTGACTGGAATGACAAAGCTTTAACAGACGGAGTTACCGATTTATTTGTCGGTGCCGCTGTCGATCCGCAATGCCCCAGTTGGTCGGGTTTACAAAGCCGATTTGAGAAAAAAGTCGAAGCTGGAGCCCAGTTTTTTCAGAGCCAATTAATTACAGATTTTGACGTTTTAGATAAGTTTATGCAGCAAATTGCTGCTGGCTGCAACAAACCAATTTTAGCAGGAATCTTTTTGTTTAAATCAGCTAAAAATGCTGAATTTATAAAAAAATACGTACCGGGAGTTCACATACCGCAAGAGACGATCGACCGTTTGGCAAACTCCCCACAACCCTTGCAGGAAGGCATAAGAATTGCAGCCGAACAAGTCAAACTAGCGCGGCAATTGTGTCAAGGAGTGCACATGATGGCCGTCAAGCGAGAAGATTTGATTCCGCAAATATTGGATTTGGCTGGTATCGAGCCGCTGAGCTAAAATTGAGTTACTGCTAGCATTTTAAAATCCACAGGACAGTCATGGTTCGGGAGCATCTCAGTTTTGCATTTACAGCGCTGTCCCCGCGTGCTTCTACACGCGAGCGGGGACAGCACGGAAGATAAAAAATGCTTCTTGCAAAACTGAGATGCTCCCCGCACGACCTCCGTCAATATGAGATTATAACTAATAACTTATATCCGGTCACGGTTCGCCCTCTTTAAAAACCAGATGCAGCCCTCCGCCAGAAGTCGCACCACAATAATAAACCCGTAGTACCAGCCATTTACTTGCAACAAAGCCGATCGCATTTCTCACTCTCAACTCACAGAATCCCGTTTGCAGCACTGAAATTCTAGGAGTGCCACTCAAATGAGTGTCACTCAAATGAGTGTCACTCGAAAATGCGACTGGGCGATCGCTCGGTGCGATCGCTACAACAGTTGTAGATGCTTGGAAACAAAGGGATTGAGATATTCAGGCTTTGTTTATTTGGTACATCAATCAAAAAAAAAGCTTCTTTATGGAAAAAATCACAAATTGATTTAGGAAATCTCTGAATAGTAACTTGTAAAAAAGTACAAAAGACAATGAATGATTAAACAATTAACCCAAAAGGCTTAGTTGCTCACCTACTAATATATAATCGTCGAAACTACGTTCAAATTAAGGACTTAAGTTATGCCGCGCCCCATAGTTCTCATACACGGTTACTCAGCTAATTCAACGGCTTTTAGTGAGTGGGAAAAAATTCTTGAAACTCACTACAAAAACAGAGAGATTATAGTCCTCCATACAGCTAGCTATAAATCTCTTACTAATGAGATAACCATCAAAGATATTGCTGAAGCATTTGACCGAGTGCTTCGCTCCTATATTGAAGATGATGAATTTGATGCCATTGTTCATTCAACTGGAATGCTAGTTATTCGCGCTTGGTTAACTACTTACGCCTATGCTGCTAATGTCAATCGTCGGAGTCGCCTCAAACACTTGATTGGATTAGCACCAGCAACTTTTGGCTCTCCTTTAGCCCATAAAGGAAGAAGTTGGTTGGGTTCGGTTATAACCGGACATAAAATACTTGGGCCTGATTTTCTCGAAGCTGGAAATCTGATTTTGGATAATCTTGAATTAGGTAGTCGTTTCACTTGGGATCTTGCTCATCTTGACTTAATTGGCTCTGCCCAAAATAAACCCAAAAATGAGCCCTACTATGGCGAAGATAACAAGACGCCTTATGTGTTTATTTTCTGTGGCAATCAGGGATATGACGGATTGAGGGGATTAGCTAATACTGCTGGATCTGATGGTACTGTGAGATGGGCAGGTTGCGCTCTTAACAGCCGCAAATTAATTCTTGATTTGACGCAAGATCCATCTCAAAATAAAGACAAGCCTGTAGAAGAACGAGGCAAACCAGACGAACATCCAGAACACCAGATTGATATTCCACTGGTGCTAATTGATGGTCACAATCACAATACAATTGTGCATAATCCTAGAAAAAATCCAGACTTTATTGAGTTGGTTCTACAAGCTTTAGATGTTTCTGATAAAGACAGTTTTGGTAGCTGGACAGCTAAGGCTCAAGCTCATATGGAGAGCATGAAAAATACAAAAGGAGAGCAATGGGAAGAATGGCAACAGTTTATTATTCGTGTTGTAGATGAGCGTCTCGATCCAGTTACAGATTGGAATGTTCAGTTTTTGATGAAGGATAAAGAGGGCAAAGAATTTTGGTTAGATGACAAGTCATATTTAGATGTTCATACCTACACTAAGGACAAAAGTTTGCGATGTTTTCATGTCAATTTAAGTAAACTGAAGCCGGAAAGCCTTTCTGAATTATGTATGAAGTTGATTGTTTCATCTGGAACTAGCCTTGTGGCGTATTACGGTTGTGGAAGTGGAAAAATTACTCTAGAGGGCGAGCCACAACAGTCAGATGGAAGATGGGATGCAGAATTGAACTTAGATCATCTTCTAAATGCAAAAGTTAAATTTTTCTGTCCTTTTACAACTACTCTTATTGAGATTCGTCTGAATCGCGAACCAATGCCAATAAACAGAGCGAAAGAAAATTCTATTTTAACTTTTGTAGAGAAGCCAAAGTAAGGTTTGTAGAGCAAGAAAGCGATGCTCTAACTTTAATCTGGTTCTTACCAAAAATATAGCGGGACTGCTATTGGTATATAGCGATTCTCAAAAATATGAGGTACGTTGTTGGGAAGAGAGCCCTATACGTTTCAGTCGTTATATAACCTGTCAGTCATACCTCACCTTTTTGAGAAAGGCTATAGGTAAGTAGACAGGAAAATTTATCGTGGAAACAAGGCAGATGGCCGAAGGGAGAACGGAAAAGGGTTTTAGTTAAGTTTACTTTTCGTTACATATTTCTATTTATTGGGGCGTTTCTACTGATGAGGGAATTGCTAGCAGCGAATTGCTGCCTGAGTTAGACTTATCTTTATGGAAGCGCTACATTTTGTTGGCGCTGCCATTGGAACCATTAAAAGAGTTTCGTAAAGGCATTAGTAGCAATGACTGATTCAAATTTGCTCGATCGCGATAATATCAAAATAGTAGAATCGCAAATTTCAGAAGTTACTGTGTACACCGATCGCGCTTTGATAACCCGCCGTGGCACAGTAGCCCTGACGGGAAACGAGTGCGAATTAACTGTAGCCTCTCTCCCCACAACCCTCGAAACCGAGTCAGTCAGGGCTACCGGTGCAGGTACAGTCGCCGTGCGATTGCTGGGAGTGCACACCGAAACTCTCTTTCACAGCGAACCTACGGGCGATCGCATCGCCGAATTAACCGCACAAATCCAAGAGTTAGAAACCCAAAAACGCGCCATAAAAGACCAAATCGCCTCCCGAAAAATTCAACTCAACTTTGTTGAAAATTTGAGCGAAAAAAGCGTCAGTTCCTTTGCTAGCAGCATTTCCAAGCAGCAGATCGGTTTGAACGAAGCCGGCGAATTGCTCAATTTTTTAGGCAGTAATTATAAAAAGTACATAAGTGCGATCGCCCAACACGAAAGACAGCAGCGAGACTTAGACAAGCAAATAGAAGCATTGCGCCAGCAGTTGCGCCAAGTACAAACTCCCTATTCCCAGCAAAGTTTTAACATCATTGTGGCGATCGAACCCAGCGGCAGCGGCAATTTTGAACTAGAAGTTTCCTATGTAGTAACGCGAGCCCGTTGGACTCCCCTGTACGACTTGCGAGTCAATACTACCAACAACCAAATCAATCTCAATTACCTAGCCGAAGTCAACCAAAACACAGGCGAAGATTGGACGGGAGTAGCGCTGACTTTATCCACAGCAAAACCCGGAATGGGAACTTTGCCACCAAAACTTCAACCCTGGTTTATCGATATTGTTCGCCCAAAACCTGCTCCAACCGCAGAATTTATGAAAGCACGACGCGTACAGACTGAAGATGCAGAAATGGGAACAGATTATTGTATAGAATTAGAGATGGAAAACGAGCCACAATTTGCAATGATGGCTATGCGAAGTGCTGCTCCCGCACCAGAACCTATAGCAGCTCAAACGGCGACAGCAAGAGTATCTAAAGAAGGCAGCACCGTTTCATTTCAAGTCGGAGGAAATACCAATATTCCCAGCGACGGCACACCGCACAAAGTCACTATTTTCAGCGATAATTATCCCTCTAAACCTGAATACATCGCCATTCCTCATTTAGTCAGTTTCGCTTATTTGCAAGCAATTGTCACCAATCCGACGACAGGTGCAACTCTGCTGCCCGGTAAAGCCAATATCTTTCGCGACAATACTTTTGTCGGTAATGTGCAGTTAGAAAATGTTTCCCCTGGCGAAGAATTTAAGCTTAATTTAGGAATAGATGAAGGCTTAAAAATAGAGCGAGAATTAGTGGAAAGACAAGTCGATAAAAAACTGATCGGCAATCAGCGGCGCACGACTTACGCCTATCGGTTAATTTTGACCAACTTGCACCAAGTGCCTGCTAAGTTGACACTAAAAGAGCAACTTCCAGTCACTCGAAAGGAGCAAATAAAAGTGCGGTTGACTCAGACTAATCCGAAGATAGTAGCAGGTGAAATGGGACTCTTGGAATGGATAATCTCTATGCCACCGCAAGCCAAGCAAGAGTTATATTACCAGTTTGTGGTCGAACATCCTCCCGAGTTAACAGTCATCGGTTTAGATATTTAATTAGGATTTACACTCTCAAGCTGTAGCGCCAGCTACAGCTTATATCAATTATGCAAAATATTGCTAAATATCAGTTAAAAGCGAGCATTTGTACGGAAACGGCTGAGATTAATACTAATTTAAAAAAATGATGCAACACTCTTCCATAGTCTTGTAAGGGCAATCCCACGCCCGATCGCCCGATAGATATGGGGTAGGCTTTCTCGGCACTACCCCTACAAATTTTGTGAATCATTTAGGATTGCTGTAGCACTATTTTTCAGAATTGGTATTGGTTAATGAGCAAGCAGCTAATTTTTTCTCAGTACACAACTGCTGAAACAATAAATCTGCGATTGATTCATAAGCTGGGGCTGTGGGGTGTACGCCATCCCGAAAATAACTTTCTACCGTGGTTTTCGGCAATTTTGACCAGGCTGCGTGAGTGTCTATGAGTGGAATTTTCAAAGCTTTTAGCCGATCGACAAACTGGGATTTAAACCTCGGCTGATTCGGTACCGGCAGTAAATCGGAGCGATCGCAAGTATACAACACAAACAACGGAATATTCGACTCTCGCACCAAAGCCACTATTTGCTCAAATCGCTGCATATTTTCCCTAAACCGTTGCGTTTCCGGCACCGGCACACCCCCCACAGGGGAATTCGGCACAAAAACACTGGAAAATCGGGGCATAACGTATCTGTCAAACACTTCTTGAATTGCCAATAACGGTTGGCGATTCGGCATCAGGGGGTTATTTTTGAGTCCCGCGCTGGTACTTGAAGGTTGTAGCAAATCGTGAGTACCAATTTGCAAAATCACAGCATCGCTTTCAAAAGTGCCAAACTTCCGAATATATCCCAATTGATTGCCAATTCCCCAAGATCCCGCAGAAGCATTTAGCACCTGAACCTGCTTTTTGATGCCCAACAAACGCGCTGCCAACAATTCTGTAATAGTTTCTGCCTGATCCGTGCTATTATTGCCATTGAGAACCGAGTCTCCTGTCATCAAAATTCTGATAGTACCTTCAGGCTTGGCTGAATCGATTTGTTCAGACCGTTGAGAAAATTGATTGTACTGAAGTCTATTGCCAAAACGATATACAAGTTGATTTGGTGCAAATATATACCCAACCTCAGCATCAGCTTGCAGCAAAGCAGGATTTCCGAATCCCAGCAAGCGCAACGCAAGTTCTATCGCACTCAAAAATGCGATCGCACAACCGGGCATCCAATACCTAGCTTTCACAAACCTACCTGTAATTGGTAAACTGCAAAGCCATCGGATAATCTTCTTGCTTCAAGCGTTGAATTACCAACTGCAAATCATCCTTATCCTTGGCAGAAACGCGGACTGCATCACCTTGAATCGAGCCTTGAATTTTTTTAAATTCATCTCGAATTAATTTAGTGATTTTTTTGGCAATTTCCTGATCAATCCCTTTTTTGAGTTTGATTTCTTGGCGTACTCTAGTACCACTAGCAGCTTCAATTTTGCCGTAATCAAAAATTTTCAGAGATAAATTCCGCTTAGCGGCTTTTGTTTGCAAAACAGTGTGAATGGCATCGAGAGTAAATTCGCTGTCCGTATTGACAGTAATCGATTCTGCGCCCAATTCCACGGTGGTTTTGGTATCTTTCAAGTCGTAGCGGCTTTGAATTTCCCGCACTGTTTGGTCAACGGCGTTAACTAATTCTTGCCTGTCGAACTCGCTGACAATATCAAATGAATAATTAGCAGCCATAAATTAGTAATTGGTAAATTGGTAATTGGCCCGCGCAGGTCATTGGCCCGCGCAGGGCATTGGGGAATGGGGAATGGGGAATGGGGAATGGGGAATGGGTGGTTGGTAGTTAGTAGTTCGTAGTTGGTAATTAGTCATTAATTAAGCGTCTCTCAACTAATGACAACTAACAACTAACAACTAACAACTAACAACTAACAACTGACAACTGACAACTGACAATTACCCATTAACAGCCATCAAACTGAAATAGAATAAAGAGAAAGTGCAAGTAGAACTAATCGCAAACATGAGCGATCGCCCCAGAGGCACATTCAGAATATAGAAAACCGAAAACAACAATCGGGCTACAGGAAAAGCGATTCCAGCCCAGCCCGCCGCCTCCGAATCTATTCCTGTCACAAAAGCCATCAAAGCCGCCGCTGAAAACAGCATAAACGTCTCAAACGAATTTTGGTGAGCCCAAGTTGCCCGCTGAGCGTAACCGGGCAACCTATCAAACATAGCGCGAGGTGCTGCTTGGTCATAGCCTAGCTGCAACCGAGCAAGGGCAACCACCAAAAACGGTGCGTAAACCAGCGCAGCAGCAGCAGCAACAGAATCAAGCAGAATAACCGACACAGGCAATCCCAACAGCATTATCCACCTCGCATTTCAATCAAAATAGAACAGAGTAACAACTTTGCGCTGTTCCTCCGCATCCTGGCAAGTTTTCAGCAAAGTGTGGCTTTCGTGAAAAGCAAAACAGATCAGTTGCTGACAGCGAGAAATAATCTCCTGATTGCACATGGCGCTGGCTTCCGGGAGAGACAAGCTGTCATTTTTGGGATTTTCTACCAAATGTATGACTTGTTCGAGCTGCTCGCGGGACTCCCGAGGCTGGCGGCTCATGCTTTGCGGCAAAATCACCGTCAGCAGATTAGGATCTGCTCGCATTGCCCCCCGAATTGCGGCTGAATTGGTGCCTGTAGCCCCGGATGTGATGAGCTGGTTGCCTCCCAGAACTAAGGCGTAGCTCAGCATCTCAATTAGCTGCTGGTGGGTAATAGGAACGTGGCGAGAACCCAAAAGAGCAACCCGCTTGGAGCTTGTTTGCTGGATCGCCGCAAGTTCTTGTAAAAAATCATCAACTCTGGGTAGCTCAATTGATTGACTCAAAGAATTTATTAAATTAAATAAAACTACGTTGTGGATTCTAGCAGACTAACTAGCAATTGCCACCAAAAAGAAGTTAAGAATTGCTGATTAACGGTATCTGACTAGAGGAGCGGGAGATTTGAGGAACCCAGAAGGCAGAATGTCTAAAAGCATTCGGCAGCCAGAGCAGAAGGTACGATTCAATAAAAATTGAGGATTTAAGAATTTTGAGTTTTTATTTTTTAAACCAAAAATCCTCTCTGCCTTCTTGCCTCTGCCGAATATGTTGTTCGCCCAGTTCCCGCTGCCGAATACCTTCAGATCCGGTGGCCTTGTTAATGAACTCGATCGCCCAAACCCAATGATGCCATCATGGCCTTAAGGTCAAAGTGTTCTGCCATTAGCTGAGTAACGCATTCCACCTTGATGCGTTCGTGCAGGCGCACGCTGCCAAAGGTGCTGTCGATAATTTCCACCGTGGTTAAGGTATCCAAATCAACAGATAAAACTGGAATTTCCATTTCTTCTGCT
Source organism: Microcoleus sp. PH2017_24_DOB_U_A (assembly GCF_020738205.1). Classification (NCBI taxonomy): domain Bacteria; kingdom Bacillati; phylum Cyanobacteriota; class Cyanophyceae; order Oscillatoriales; family Microcoleaceae; genus Microcoleus; species Microcoleus sp. PH2017_24_DOB_U_A. The sequence continues at coordinate 91,084 of NZ_JAEQCT010000018.1, read as the reverse complement.
CTGCCGATTACCAAGGGAGAAGGAGGCAAGTGGCCTGTGAGAATTAAGCACTGAGTCGAGCTTTCCAGAGCCGCGAGCTGAATGTCCGTGCGATCGCCCCCGGTGACTACCGCCATATTTCTGGCTTTGCGGAAATACTTCATAGCTGAGCTAACATTCATCGCACCAATTGTCAAGGTTTCCACCATCAAATCCAAGCGGTCTCGACGGCAGAGAACATCAGCTTTCAATTGGTGGACTAATTCTTTGACGCTGACACTCCGCAGCAAAGCGCTTCTCGGCAGCATTCCCAAAACTGGAATACCGCTAGCTTCCAGAAAAGGGCGCACAGTCGCAGTTACGGATTCAAGTTTGTCGGAGGGAACATCGTTGAGCACGACGCCTATCAAGCGCGAGCCCAAGCGCCGCTTCGCTGACAGCAAATCGTCTATATAAAGATCGATCGGGCGCACTACCAGCAGCACAGAGGCATCAATGGCATCAGCGATTTGAGACAAAGACAAGTCAAACAGACTGCCTTCCTCCAAATTAGCAGGGCCTTCTAACAGCACCAAGTCTCCGCTGGGATTTTGCAAATATTGCGCCAGAGACTGGCGGTAATCTGTCTTGTCTTCTTGGCGCAAACGCTTGTGAACCGTCTCTTCGTCCAAATACAGCAGTGTTGACGGCATCTGACTTTCTGAGAGTTTAAGCGTCTCTACCGCGAACCGCACATCTTCCTCCGCCACTCCAGCTCCCTCCGAGCTGAAACAGGTTCCCAGCGGTTTGCCGTAGGCGATTGCCATTCCTTGTTCCCGGAGTGCCAGCGCCATCCCCAGGGCGATCGCGGACTTGCCGCTGTAAGCTTTTGTCGAACCGATCAGCAAATATTTAGTCAATTTGGGTACGCCTTCTCTCCTCAATTTGCACCTGTCTATTTAAATAAATTTAGTTTATTCAACAGTATTTTCGCACTGCGAGTCAATTTCGCAATATGATTATACTCGATTTTGTCACTTTTGTGCAGAGCGTTTTTTTGAGGGGAACTTTTATTCATTTGTTCGCCACCCTTTTGTTAGCTTTTTTTACATCTTTATTTTCATGTTTTTTCGATTTTCGGTTGTTAAGAACTATTTGTCAACAGCATTTAAAAATAATATTTTATAATAAATATTTGAGTGATAAATAAACCTATCGATCAAGGCAGATGCAACGTATATAATAGACGCAGAGGCCTTTCAATATAGGAAAGCAATTTTTGCACTCTTGTCTAATGATGCAATAACTCAGTTATAGCGATTCTTAATTTCCGTAAGGTACACGGGATCCTTAATTACATGGCTTACAAACAAACCTCAAGAAACTGGGTTTTTCACAAAATGTGAGTTTTTTGGGCTAGTATTTTCGTAAAAAAGCCCGGTTTCTGCCAACACCTACGTCCAGGACTAAGGAGCGCAAATTAAATAATTTACACATATTTGTGGAATGGGCGTCCCGCCCGTTCAGAAAGGACGGGCGGGACGCCCATTCCACAAGAATAATAAAAATTGTAAGTTATTTAATTCTCATTCCTAAGTTACCAATTACGAAAAATTCAAGCGTCGATCGCTGTTGTTGAGCAAGGCTATAGTACAATACGGTTCACTTAACACTTTTTATGCCCCGGATATCCCCCTAAATCCCCCTTAAGAAGGGGGACTTTAAGAGCTTTCTTGTCCCACCCCCTACTCCCCTTGGGAAGGGGGGTTAGGGGGGATCTGTCTTAAGTGAACAGTATTGGGCTATAGTATTGCGCCTTCTGAAATACAAGGCTTGCGCATGGGAGGCGAGAAACTCGGTTTATTCGTAGATTTCTCGTTACTAAGGAATGAAAATTAAATAACTTCCACTCTTGAAAGTGGGATGGGCGTCCCGCCCATCCCACCATAACAATTAAAATTGTAAGTTATTTAATTCGCGATCCTAAACACAAAATCTCGTAGAAACCGAGTTTCACTCTTGTCGCAAGCGCGTAACTCCTCAAAATAGAAATAGCGCACCAATAATATAATCTCGCCGTCCCGATGGCATTACATTATTAGCGCGCATTTTAGGGCCGCAATCAATTACAAACTTTTGGGAGCGCGGGTGCGGTGAAAATTAGTCATCCATACGCATCAGCTTGCGGTAAAACGTTTTAGAAAAATCGACGGTACGAGTCCGCTGAAAAGTTAGGAGTACCTCAATTAAACAACTGACAAACTCAGAACTTTGCATAGTCACTTCGTAGCTGAGTTCAGCATTACCGTCAAACAACACCCGACAGCGGGTCAAATCCATCGGCAGCGACGAGATATTCCAACTAGCGACAAAGGGTATATCTTCGCCGCCGTCAATTTTTCTTGCCCCCTCCAAGCTTTTGAGCTTGTAGAGGCCAATAGCGTGGGGCAAGAACTTGCGCCTGGGCTCTTGATAGAAAGGCGCGTAGACTTTCACTTCTTTGTCGTCGGCTGGTTTCAGTTGAGGAAGAGACATATTTCCGCATCCTGACAGTGGGTTGAGATCATCTGCAAAAACTAGCAGATATTCCTGGTCGATCGCAAGCAAAACTCAGTCTATTTTGGATTTGGGGATTTTAGATTTTAGATTTTAGATTTACAAGAACAGATGAATCTGCTGAAGTGGCGAGTTTGAACAGGAGTCTAAAATTTGGCGTGGCGAATGACTTAAGTCGCTGGCTGGTATCCGTTTTTGGATGAATCATCCCCAATACTCTATGCAATTCCAGTTTAGCAGTGCCGTACTCTTGGGCGATCGCGCACAAACGAGCTCCGGTCAATCGATTTTAGATTTTAGATTTTAGATTTTAGAGGCCACCCCACGGATAAATTCGGGGGAAAAGAGGATTTTCGATTTTCGATTTGGGATTGATTCCACGGATAAATCACGTGGCGGGTACCATCAATCAATTCTTGGTCAGCTTTCGACAAAAGCCCAGAAACTGGTACAGTGGATACTTATCTCTAAAATCAAAAACTATTGGTGGTTGAATCAAGTAACTTATGCAGGAGAGTTCTTGGCCGGAAAACGACACTCGCAGCGAGCTTAAGTTGGACATCCCCGATCTAGCTCAAGAAGAGCTCAAGAGTTTGACCTCGAACTCCAAGCTCGGCAAAATATTTGGCATCCCAGACATTGGCGACAGGGTGTTTGACGCGGAAACTTCATCAGAGCTCCCGGTGGCGGTGTCTGTGCCGGGATCTCCCTCTTTTCCTCAAAATCTGTACCGGGGACGGCGGGGAAAAGCCGCCGCGTTGCTGACTGCGATTTGGGGTGGCACGATCGCCCTACACTTGATTTCTTGGGGTGCGTGGGTAGTGTGGGGTTTGACGGGACTGCTGTGGATGCAAGCATTTCGAGTGTTGTTTGCCCAGCCCAAGCCCGCACTGCCGCCTCTGGCCGATGAAAATCGAGAGGATTGGCCCTACGTGTCGCTGCTGGTGGCAGCGAAAAATGAGGAAGCGGTGATTGCCCGATTCGTACAATCAATCTGCAATCTAGATTACCCGATCGACCGTTACGAAGTTTGGGCGATCGACGATCGCAGCAGCGACGGCACGGCGCTAGTATTGGAACAGCTAACCAAACAGTACCCGCAGCTCAAAGTATTTAGCAGAGGAGCAAATGCCAGCGGTGGCAAGTCGGGAGCCCTGAATGAAGTTTTGCCGCTGACTCGCGGGGAATTTGTGGGAATATTTGACGCCGACGCGACGGTAACGCCGGATTTGCTGCGCCGGGTGCTGCCGGTGTTCGAGAGACAAAAGGTAGGGGCGGTGCAAGTCAGAAAGGCGATCGCCAATGCAGCAGTAAATGTGTGGACTCGCGGCCAAGAAGCAGAAATGGCTCTCGATAGTTTTTTCCAACAGCAGCGGATTGCGATCGGCGGCATTGGAGAATTGCGCGGTAACGGCCAATTCATGCGCCGCACTGCCTTAGAACGCTGTGGCGGCTGGAACGAGGAAACCATTACCGACGACCTGGATTTGACCGTGAGGCTCCACCTAGACCAGTGGGACATTGAATTTCTGGCTTTCCCAGCCGTGTCAGAAGAAGGAGTTACCAACGCTCGCGCCCTGTGGCACCAGCGCAATCGGTGGGCAGAAGGTGGCTATCAGCGTTATCTTGACTACTGGCAGCTAATTTTGCGGAACCGGATGGGAACTGGGAAAACTTGGGATTTATTTGGATTTTGGGTATCTCAATATTTCTTGCCGACAGTAGCGCTGCCTGACTTTTTGATGTCAATTGCGCTGCGCCGGATGCCGATCGCCAGTCCGATAACTGTGATGACTCTTACTTTGTCCGTGGTGGGAATGTTTGTCGGTTTGCGGCGCACTCGCAAAGAGACTAAATTTGACATTAAAAGAGTTTTTGTCACCTTGCTGCAAACGCTGCGGGGTACTGTGTATATGTTGCACTGGCTGCTGGTAGGGATTGTGACGGCTCGGATTTCGGTGCGTCCCAAGCGGCTGAAATGGGTTAAAACTGTTCATCAAGGCACTGCTAAGTTGACAGTTGACAGTTGACAGTTGACAGTTGACAGTTGGCAGAAGGAAGAAGTCATTAGTCATTATTTATTGGGAAGGAGTCATTAGTTATTGGGAAGGAGTTATTAGTTATTGAGGAAAAGGGAGAAAATACACATGACAAGCTTAAAAGCAAGTCGTATTTGATGCTTGATTAGATTAATTTACTTGTAATCAATTGATAATTAGCTCCCAGAAATATCTGGAAACAGTATTGCCAAAACTCCGAAGAAAAAACAACTACTAACCATCTCCCTACTCTGTCCCGCCCAAGCTAGTCAAATCTTGCAATTGTCGATCGCAAAACAAAAAGTACAAAATAGCGTAATAAGTGATATAGCCTTTCTCAAAAAGATGAGGTATAATTGACAGCTTATAAACCACCCAGACGTATAGGGCCTTCTTCCCAACAACGTCCGCGAATCTTTCTGGTAACAAGTGATATGCCAGGAATACTACATAAGTAATCGGCAATATACAAAGTTGAGAATCAAAAGAGATAAAAACCATAACTTTTAATTTTTAACTTGACATAAAGCCAATTATTATCTATTAATAATGAATTGCCAAAAACGACGAATTGCTTGTTGCCAAATACCCGTCACCCGTTATTAAAAATGGATTTGTTAGAATACCAAGCCAAATCTTTATTTCGTCAGATGGCAATTCCGATTTTGCCGTCGCAGCGGATTGACAAACCCGCCGACCTCAAAGGGCTGAAAATTCCTTACCCAGTTGTACTGAAGTCGCAAGTGCGGGCTGGGGGACGAGGCCGGGCGGGTGGCATTAAATTTGTGGAAAATACGATCGACGCAGTTGCTGCGGCTCAAACAATTTTTAATTTGCCGATCGAGGATGAATATCCGCAAGTCCTGTTAGCAGAAGCAAAGTACAACGCTGACCAAGAATTGTACTTAGCCGTACTCCTAGACCCGATCGCCCGCCGCCCGGTACTTCTGGGCTCCAGACAAGGAGGTATGGATGTCGAAGGGTCGATCGACCAAATGCAGCAAGTTGCCGTAGATCAGGAATTTTCGCCTTTCTACGCGAGGCGTCTGATGCTGAAAATGGGATTGCAGGGAGATTTGATTCAATCTGTCAGCACTATTGTCGAGAAAATGTATCGGCTGTTTGTCCAAAAGGATTTAGATTTAGTAGAAATCAATCCTCTCGGCATCAGTCCAACAGGAGAGTTAATGGCTTTAGACGGTAAAGTCAGCGCCAACGACGATGCCTTGGGGCGGCATCCAGACTTGGCAGCACTCTCGGGTAAAAAGCTCTTCAGCGGGTTGGGAGGGGACAGCAGAAATGCCTATGGGGGCGATCGCCGGAATTCCAACTCAAAGTCGCAGCAGTCGCCGGATCAGTTTGACTCCAAACCTCAATCCCCAATCTCGAATTCCGCATCTCTGGAATTAGTGGAACTAGACGGGAATGTCGGGATTTTGTGCAACGGAGTGGGCCTGACAATGGCAACTCTGGATGCTGTAGCTCACCAACGAGGAAAACCGGCTAATTTTGTCAACCTGGGTTCTTTAGATCGTTACGATGCAGTAAATGCCCTGCGCGATCGCACCGAGTTGGGTCTGGAGTTGGTCGCTCAGGATAAAAGCGTTAAGGTGATACTTGTAAATATTTTGGACAGTGCTTCCAAGAGCGAGGAAATCATCACCGCCATAGCGGGCTATTTGGAACGAAAAGCTCGCGCCAACCGGCACATTCAAGTTGTGCTGCGCCTGGTAGAGATCGATGCTGATGCTGTTAAAAAGCGTTTCGGACAGTTGCCCGTGCAGCTAGCTAGCACTTTAGATGAAGCTGCGGCTCAAGCTGTATCATCTGCCAAGTAGCGACAGTCGATCGGCAAAACGAGAACTCTGGACAACATATGAAAGCCTTCTGCTTTTGAAAGATCGAGTTTTAACTAGGAAAAAATGAATTTAACTCCTGAAAGCAAAGTCCTAGTACAGGGCATTACAGAATCTCCCGCCTCAACGCGCGCCGCCCTGATGATGAAGGCATACGGCACTAATGTAGTCGCCGGTGTCAGTCCCGGTAGGGGAGGGCAGGAGTTGGAGGGAATTCCTATTTTTGATTTGGTAGAAGAAGCTGTGGCGGCAGTGGGTCATGTTGACACTACGGTAATTTTGGTAGAGGCTTACTGGGTGCTGGATGCGGCTCTAGAAGCGATCGCCGCCGGAATTAGGCAAATCGCGATCGTCACTGAGGGAGTGCCTCCTCTGGATATGGTGCGCTTAGTCAGAAAGGCAGAGGCCACAGAAACTTTAGTGATCGGGCCCAACAGTCCGGGGATTATTGTCCCTGACAAACTGCTGCTGGGAACTCACCCCAAGGAATTCTACACTCCGGGTTCGATCGGGGTAATCAGCCGCAGCAGCACTTTGACTTACGAAGTTGCTCTCGAACTGACTGAGGCAGGTTTGGGACAGTCGATGGCGGTTTGTATTGGCTGCGACGCGATTGTGGGTTCTTCTTTTATGCAGTGGCTGCAACTTTTGGACGAAGATGACAGTACGGAGGCGATGGTTTTAATTGGGGAAGTTGGCGGTTGGAGCGAACAAGCTGCTGCTTCTTACATCGCTTCGGCGATCGACAAACCTGTGGTTGCTTATTTGGCAGGCCGCTACGTTCCCAAGGGCCCGTCCTTGGGCCATGCCGGCATCCTGATCAGTTCTCGGGCTGCTGCCCAGAAAGCCTTTGGTGTTACGGTAGAGAACAAAATGGCTGCCTTTGAAGAGGCGGAAATACCCGTAGCTGCTCGGCCTTCGGAGGTTCCCAAGTTGCTCAAGAAGTTGCTCAAGAAAAATTAATTGCTTCTTGGTTTGTAGTAAGGACTTTAGTCCGCGTTTTTTGGTTTGTAGTAAGGACTTTAGTCCGCGCTTCTTAGTTTGATCGTTCGGAGTTTAGTCCGCGCTTCTTAGGAACGAAAATTTAATAACTTACACAAGTTTGTGGGATGGGCGTCCCGCCCGTCTTTTCGGGACGGGCGGGACGCCCATCCCACAAGAACAATAAAAACTGTAAGTTATACCAATTTAAAAAAAGAATGCAACAGTATTCTTGTCCCCCCCGCAAAGCAGCGGGGGGGCTAGGGGGGGTCGAAGAGTGTTGCACAATTTTAGATAAATGGTATTATTTAATTTTCATTCCTTAGTTTGATCGTTCGGACTTTAGTCCGCCAAAAAAGTCTGAGGACTTTAGTCCTCACTACAAACCTGTGCGATCGAACTTTCAGTGCTATTTTGTCTGAGTTGTGCCCTTTGTCTCGCCCTTGGAATCTTGCAGTAGGGTGCCCATATTTCCAGCCAAACCCTGAATTTTCCCAACAGTCGCAGCAATGCTGGCAACATCTACGTAAACCTCCGGGAGAGGATACTTTTTCAAGATTTCCAACAGCGACACCTTACCATCGTCGCCGGCTGCCAGAATCAGCGCAGCCCGCATGGCTTTGCCACCTTCTGTGCGGCGCTGAGTCCGAATTGCTTGACCAATTTCATCAGTAATTTTTTCGCCTGGGGTGCTGTAAACTATCCGGGCGAGATTAGCTGGCTTTAAACCGATTTGTAAACCGATCAACCCCTGCAATGTTTTTGGATCCATTTTGGAGAACCCGATAATTTGTTTGAGGGTTGGCGTCGTCGTGCCATCTTTAGCAAAGTCTTCTAAGTCGCTGATATTGACGGCTTGGCGGATCGGGCCAAATGTCAGGACAACTTTTTCGGCCCCGAATGCTCTACTGCTGCTAGATAATATGCTCGCGCTTGCTCCTAAAACTAGGGCAATGCCGATCGATACCAATTTGTTTAACTTCATATCCAGTTTCTGCGATCGATTTGAGCGATCGATTAAAATTATGCTTTCGAGATTTGTACATTATAGATGCAGCAGTTATATTCTACAAGGTTGCGAGTGTAAGTTTTGCCCGCCTCGCACCCAGCATCTTGACCCCAATTTTTCGGCGTTTTGGACGTTAAGAATAAGTAACCACATCTACCGCAATATTTTTTCTGATATACATTTTGCCTTCTACCTGTGAGTGCCTTCTGCCTTCTACATAAGTGCCTTTTAGAAGTTATGTTTAAAACCAAGCGCAAATCTAAGAAGTCCAAACAAAAGCCCAGCGAAAAAACAACAACATCCAGCAAAAAAGAAATAGCGGCACAAAAACGCAAAACTTCACAAAAGCGCAATGAATTAGCGCAGACGATCGTCATAAGCTGCTTAATCAGTGTTGCTGTCAGCATCATCCTGTTGTTCGTGGTTCGCGCTAAGATTGCTATTGCCGGAGGCGCCGCCATAGCCATTTTGCTACTTTCCTACAAATACCCCCGTCCAGCTTTCTGGGCTTTTTTTATTTACCTGCCTTTAAGCGGTACAGTTACCTACGCAATTGGTGGCGGGAATGCTGCATTTCAAGTAGCCAAAGACGCCTTCTACATACCAGCCCTCATCGCCCTCATTCAAAGCTGCAAAAAGAAACAGTTGCCTCTGTTCATTCCCAAACAAATGCTTTCTACCTTCAGCATCCTGTTGATGATGGCAATGCTGACTTTAATTTTTGTCAACGGGGAGATGCAGCTCAACCCGATGAAGGGTGACAAACCAATTCTACAAGGAATTCTCGGCTTAAAAGTATTGATAGGTTACATACCGCTGATTGCTTGTACCTATTATCTGCTCCGCACTAAGAAGGATTTGGTGTTTTTTGGTAGAATGCACGTAGTTTTGGCGATCGTTTGCTGCATTCTCGGTTTGATTCAGTACCTCTTGCTGCAAAGCGGAAAATGTGCGGGTACCCGAGGCATGATTGGAGAAGAATTATATAAAGCAACTCTGCAAGCTAGATGTTTTGTCGGCGGTTCTTTGGTATTCAGTCCAGAAGTCAAGTTTATCCGCTTGCCGGGAACATTTGTCGCACCTTGGCAGTGGGCGTGGTTTCTAATTTCTAATGCTTTTTTAACCTTTGCCTCTGCCTTTTGCGATCCTTCATTCTGGTGGAGAGTTATCAGTTTATTTGGCATGGCCTTAGTATTTGCAAATGCAGTTATTTCGGGTCAAAGAGCTGCGTTAGTTATGGTTCCAGTTGCCACAGCCATCCTGCTAATTCTTACAGGTCAATTAGTTAACTTAAAACGATTTATTCCCATCGGTGCAGGACTGGCAATTCTGCTCTTTGTCGGTGCAGCAATTAACCCAGGAATAATCGAACAGCGGTGGGATAGTTTTGTTAACCGCTGGAACGCTGCACCGCCCCAACAGTTTATTTTTAATCAGTTCGAGCAGAGCAACAATTTTATCATTGACAGACCTCTTGGTAGAGGTGTGGGACGAGCGACTAATTCAACGCGGATCTTTGGTGCTACACAGCTAATTGAAACTTTCCAACCTAAGTTGATGTACGAACTCGGTTATCCGGGAATGATTGCTGTTCAAATCATGCTTTTACACTTGGCTTTTCTAACTTTTAGAGCTTACCGTTCTGTCAAGGACAAAAGTTTGCGGAGTTACGGAGCTAGTTTTTGGGTGTTTGTGGGATTTATTAGCATCTATCCTCAATACTATCCGCTGGATGTAGATCCAGTGTGTGTGTATTACTGGGTTTTGGCTGGGGCGATTTTAAAGTTGCCCAAAATTGACAAACAGGTGCAGGATGAGAAACACCAGGAACTTGAGGGACATGAATTGGAAGTTCACCAGCAATTTAAGGAGAAAAAGATTATTGCATCGGCTCCAATTTGACAAAAAAGGTACGTTGTTGCGCTTTAGCGCTCTTTTCGAGAATTAACAAGAGCGCTGAAGCGCAACTACATACCTAAGAATTAACCCCAATGTTATGCAAAGGTACGTTGTTGCGCTTGGGCGCTCTTTTCGAGAATTAACAAGAGCGCTGAAGCGCAACTACATACCTAAGAATTAACCCTAATCTTATGCAAAGGTACGTTGTTGCGCTTCAGCGCTATTTTCGAGAATTAACAAGAGCGCTGAAGCGCAACTACATACCTAAGAATTAACCCCAATGTTATGCGACTTGTGTAAGTCCAGAAAAATTTGTAGTGTTGTAGTTTCAACGGACATGATATAAATTGTAATTTTACTGTGGTTTCCAAACAGGACTCCCAGCATTTAAATCCTTGTCGCTGGTCAATTTATTTAATCCCGAACCGTCGCGATTAATTACATACAAATTACTTTTGTTACCTGTATTCTCATTCAAAGTAAAAGCAATTTGCTGACTGTCATAAGACCAAGCTAATTCAGAAATTCCAGACATTCCTAGGCGGGGAGCTAGTTGATTTAGCTGGGAAGTTTCCGCATTTATTGTGTATAATTTTTGCTGGTTGAAGTCTCCGCCAGTGAAGGCGATAAGTTTGCCATCGGGCGACCAGGAAAGTGCATCGTAGTTTTGGGGTTTTTGGGTGAGATTTTTGGCGGTTCCGCTGTTAATGTCGATCGCATAAATATCCTGGTTTCCCCCGAGCAAATCGCCCGCTTTCCCCTGATAGTAAGCAATCCGGCTGCTGTCGGGCGACCAAAATAGCTTGACGTTGTAGACTTGATGTTGCGGGTTGTCAGTCAAATTTTTGAGGTTTGTGCCGTCGGCATTAATCGTGTAAACTTGCTGTTGGGGATAGGTACCGGAGAAAAAAGCGATTTTTGTGCGATCGGGCGACCAGACAAGTTCGCTACCGCCGGAGGTATACTCGCCGGGACTTTTGGTTAATTTAGTCATGCCCGAACCGTCGGCATTCATTTTATAAATATTTTTATCCTTAACAAAGGCTACCTGTTCACCATCAGGAGAAAGATAGAATTCTGATGAAATTTCTGTTTTAGCCGGTTGTCCTCCTACTTCCCAATTGCGAACTAATTTAGTTCCTTTAATACCCGAAGTGTCGCTAGTATAAAGTGATTGACTGCCGGGAGAATCCGAGGTAAAACCATCGCAGGAACGGGCAAAAACAAGTTTTTGGCTGTTGGAAAACCAAGCTACTCCCCAGCAAACTGTTTCGTTAACCCGGAACCGTCAGCGTTGACTGTATAAATGTCCGTGTCTGTGCCAACGAAAGCCAGTCGATCGCCCTTGGGCGACCAAACTACGGTATAGCTAACATCTATATTGGGTGCAAGTTCGCGGCGGGCTAAACTGGTAGCGTTGACGGTAAATAAACTGTTTCTCACCTCGCTCTCGCGCGGTTGGAGAGCTATAAACGCCAGTATACTTGGTTTTTGGGCTGCGGTTGTCCCAGGGCCCTGAAGGCTCCAAAACAGGGCGATCGCGAGTGTTAGGGTGATAAGGGCGATCGACCAAAACCTCCATAATTTATGCAAACGCATTTTGTTAGTTGATCCTCTTGACAATGGAAAGTGGAAAGCAAAAAAGACAGCTCGAAATTTCGCTATCACAGGTCAACTGTCAACTGTCAACTGTCAACTGTCAACTGTTTAAAGTGTTTGGCGATCGATATGTCGCGACAGCATCAAACTCTGCTTAATTCTACCAATAATTAGCTCAAACATTTTTTTGCGGGACGGATTCTTGCTGCTGGGTGGCATCCCTAACTCGCAACACATCAAATTCAAATCAGTTGCACTCATAGCCGACAATTTTTGCCTCACCTCTAGTTCATGACCCTTCTTAGCTTGCAAACGCAATTCTTCATAAACTTCGAGAACATTTCCTGCCGATAAATTAGCAGGTTTATCGACATCAGCAACAGTAGGTAATTCCGAAGTTTTCGACCCAGTCGCAAGCCCTCCCCGCTTGACTTGAGCCTCAATCCTGGTTAATTTTTTGGAAACCTCCCGCAAGATCTCCTTAAGTTCGCTAATTTCCTCAACCAACCCTCCGCTTTTTTGCTCGCCATCCGCCAAAATATCTTTTTTAATCATTTGAGATACTCCTCACACTCGCGCCAAAGTTGCTCAAACTCTCTAACTAATTCTCGCGGCAGTTCTCCCTCATTAATTGCCCGCTTTAGCCCAACACTTTCCCGAATTGTCGATTCTAAAAATCTCACTTCTATGTTATTGTCTTTTGAGATTTCAGCGCAAAGCCTTTTGACTTCTCTCATGTAAAACTGAACTTCATTTGTCAGCAATCCTCCATATATTTTAGCTTTATTCATAAACACTGCAATCTTGGGAAACGGGTAAGGCTCAATCCGTTTTTGGAGCGAGTTTAAAACTAAACTCAATCCCCGAGAACCAAAATAATCTGGGTTGACAGGAATCAGTATTAAGTCGCAGCAAGAAAGTACGCTATAGGTGAGGAGACTGAAGGAAGGCGAACAGTCAAACAGCATCAAATCGTATTTGGGGAGATTGGGAGAGTTAGCGATTTTGCCACTGAACTGGCGGATGAAGTCTTTAACACTTTTTCCCTCAAATCCATCGAGGTCTAACCAATACAATTCTTCAACTGAAGGGATAAAATGCAACTGTTCGTCAATCTGATAAATGGTGTCGAAACCAACGGGAAATTTAAAGTTTTGTCCGGCTTTTTTAAAGACTTCGAGGGCGTCGTAAATTGTGAGTCTGTGTTTGAGAGATTTTTCGTACCACTTACCAAACTTATCATCTAAATGACCCGTATTTTCGTTAAGCCCGATCGCCTCTGTGAGGGACATTTGCGGGTCTAGATCTAACATCAAGACTTCTAAGTCGGTTCCTTGGGATATAATATTTCCTAGACTCCAGGTGACGGTGGTCTTTCCGACACCGCCTTTGAAGTTGATTACGGCTATGGATTTGGGACTCATGGCTGGCTTTGTTTGGATTTTGCTCAATTTTTTATTAAAACATAGCGATCGCCCAATTAGCGTTTGCTCAGTATTATTACTCAATTAATTGCGATCGCCTGGAGTAGGCGATCGCCAGATTAACAGGGAGTCTCTTTTTAGAAAAGAATATCAGGAAACTTGAAAACGTGACTGGCAATATTCCGCACCTTGGCTAATGGAACAGGTAATCCAGTTACACTGTAGCCTCGATTTGGTACTACTTTCTGCGGGAGTTCTGGGTGTTGCTGCGAAACTAACAACCTGAATTTACCAGGTTCGACGACCAATATCTCCTGTTGGGGAATGAAAAATATCCAGAGATCCGCTTGCGAAGTCCATCCCCAACAGGGACGGTTGCGATCGTCAAAAACTTCAAAAAACAAGTTTCCAGTTTGCTTGGCTTTTATATCAGTCTTGTACTCAGCAGTTGCAGTTGAACCGTTTGGGCGAATTAGTCGGCGGTCAATACCTGCTTTCTGATACTGTGGCAAATCTGAGACATCCTCAATGCGATAGCCATGAATCTGCAACCACTTGTCTACGATCGCCTCTCCTGTCTTTCCTACTTTCTTTTGAGTTTGGAAGTCGTATTCCTGTTTTTGGGAAAGCGGCGGTAGTTGCTGGGATAATTCGGCTTTGTTGTGCAGATTATTGTTGTACATGATTAATTCCGTCAGCTAAGTTTTCAGTAGTGAATCACTACCTCCTTAGCTTCGAGGGTCGGTGTCTGAGATTGTGACCGGCTAAACTGTCTGATGTGTCCGACTTTCTGTCTGAGTTTGTGTCTGACTTTCATTCGTTCAGTTACAATAGCCATAAGTGTTGGAGTCAGGCTATGGCTATAAGAGGAATAAAGGCATCTCCAGAAGGCATTAAAAAAGCAGAAAAAGCTTTAGTCAGAAATAGTTTAAATAAGACTGCTTTAAAGCGAGAGTTAGGAATAGCTCGCTCAACTGTTAGTCGTTTTTTTAAACCTGAACCAGTTGACCGTTTAAATTTTGAAGAGATTTGTACAAGGCTAGGGCTAGATTGGAGAGATATTATTGCTAATCCACTCACTGAAACTGAGACAGAGGAAAAACAACAGAGTAACTCTGATTTTCAAGATGCTGAACCTGAGCAAGTTGAGGAAGTGCTGGACAACTTTTGTGACGAGGTTGTGGTCGAGAGGGTGCGATCGCACTCTCCTATATGTGCTGAGGATTACGATAAACTGGGAATAAACAAGGCTAAGGAAAGAGATTTTCATGGAGCAATTGAAAATTTCTGTCGAGCAATTAAGCTCAACCCTCATTATGCAAATGCCTACAATAACCGGGCTCTTGTTCGTGCTGAACTAGGGGACTATCCAGGAGCAATTGAGGATTACAAAGAGGCGATATTACTCAATCCTGATTGTGCAATATTTCACAACAACCTGGGTATTATTTCTTCTAAATTAGGTGATTATCAAGGAGCGCAGGCAGCTCACACCCGAGCAATTAAACTAAATCCTGACTATGCTCAAGCCTACAATGACCGAGGTGTTAATAATGTAGAGATAGGCAATCTGGAAGAAGTGCTTAAAGATTTCACCCAAGCAATTGAACTAAATCCTGATGATGCCCTTGCTTGGAATAATCGAGGTGATGTCTACTTCTTGAAATTAGACGATCTGCAAAGAGCGCTTGAAGATTACATCCAGGCAGCTAGGCTGAATCCCAATAATTCTAAAACATTCAACAACTTGGGAGTTATTCACTCTAAGTTGGGGAACAAAGAGAAAGCGCTTGAGGATTACACCCAGGCAATTCAGCTTGAACGAAATTTTGCCCAAGCTTATCTAAACCGAGGCATTGTCCACTATGAATTGGGCTATTCCCAAAAAGCAGATGTCGATTTTCACCATGCTAAAAATTTATATCGTGTCCAGGGAGAAGAAGAAAATCACCAAAAGGTACTTGATATAATAGAAGAACTTCAGCAAGAAGATTGAGAGCGATCGCATTTAGTAAATTGATAAAAAGAGTAATTCCTACATTGCTTAAAGCTTTATTCACTGTAATGATTCTTACAAGCTGCGATCGCAATTTCTTGATCGGTAACTTGGTAAACCAAACGATGTTCGTTATCAATGCGTCTCGACCAAAAACCACTTAACTCGTATTTGAGAGGTTCAGGTTTGCCCAATCCTTCAAAGGGCGATCGATCTATATCTTTAATCAATTCTACAATTTTGCGATAAATCTTTTTGTCGAATTTTGCCCATTCATTAAAATCTGCAAAAGCAGAAGATTCAAAAATAATTCTTCTGCTCATTACAAATCCTGTAGATCGACTTCAACTAAATTTTGTCTATCTTTAAGATTTTCAATAGCTTTCAACAGTTTGTTTTTATTAACTTCCGATTTCAAAAGATATTCGGTTTCATCGCATTCTGAGACAATTATTTCAATCTCTTTATTTCCAAAAGTCGCTTTAATTTGTTCTAAAAAATTAAAATCGAGTTCGCTGGCTTTTAAACGATAAACTGTTGACATCGTTTTTACCTATTTTTGATTGCGTTAAAAATTAATACTGCCTTTAAATACATTAGTTTGAAGTTGATACTAAGAGCGGGCAATTTTGCCCGCCCTTAATTTGTTTTAGCGTTTGACTAACTTCTTAGACACCTTCCGCAAGCGAATTGATTTCGGTGTTACTTCCACCAATTCATCCTGCCCGATGTACTCCAAAGCACGTTCCAAACTCATATCGACTGGTGCTTGCAATTGTGCCAATTCTTCACCGCCAGATGCGCGGTGGTTTGTCAACTGCTTCGACTTGCAAATATTCAGCTCCATGTCGTCATCTCGGTTGTTTTCTCCGATAATCATCCCTCTGTAAACCTTGGTTCCGGGGGTAATGAAAAATACGCCGCGGTCTTCAGCATTTTTCAGTGAATAAGTAGTTGCAGTTCCTTCTTCAAAGGAAATCAATACTCCGTTGCGACGGGCGACAATTTCTCCACCGAGGGGGCGATAGTCGAGGAAGCTGTGGTTCATAATTCCGGCGCCGCGAGTCAAGCGCATGAACTCGCCTCGGAATCCAATCAAACCACGGGCGGGGACTGAAAATTCGATTTGGGTGCGACCGGTGCTGCTGACGTGCATATCTTGCATTTCTGCTTTGCGCTGACCGAGGCGTTCGATGCAGCCACCGACGGCTTCTTCGGGTACGTCTAAGACTAAACATTCAAAGGGTTCGCAGGGACGACCGCCGACTTCGCGGAAGATTACTTGCGGTTGGGATACTTGGAATTCGTATCCTTCGCGACGCATATTTTCGATCAGGATTCCGAGGTGGAGTTCGCCACGACCGGATACGAGGAATTTGTCGGGAGATTCGGTTTCTTCGACGCGCAAGGCGACGTTGGTTTGGAGTTCTCGCATTAGCCGATCGCGAATTTGACGCGATGTTACCAAACTACCTTCTTGACCGCAGAACGGCGAATCGTTCACAGAGAAAGTCATCTGCAAAGTTGGTTCGTCTACCTTGATTAAAGGCAGCGCTTGCGGGTCGTTGGGACAGGTAATTGTCTCGCCAATATAGGCATCAGCAAAACCAGCAACGGCGACAAGATTACCAGCAGAAGATTCTGCGATATCAATCCGCTTCAGGCCTTCAAAGCCCATCAATTTGCTGATTTTTGATTTGACAAGCGCGCCGCTTTCGGTGATTAAGACTGCTTGTTGACCGATTCTAATCGTGCCGTTGTGGATGCGGCCGATGACGATGCGACCGACGTATTCGGAGTAATCTAAGGTGGTTACTTGCAGTTGCAGCGGCTTGTTGGGGTCGCCTACTGGGGGTGGTACGTGGTCGAGGATTTCTTCAAACAGGGGCTTCATATCTAGCCCTTCGTCTTCGAGGTGTTTTTTGGCGTAACCGCTTAAGCCGGAACCGAAGAGGTAGGGAAATTCGCACTGATCGTCGTCAGCGCCTAGTTCGAGGAACAGATCCAAAACTTTATCGACGGCTTTGTGGGGGTCGGCTCGATCGCGATCGATCTTGTTGACAAATACGATCGGGCGCAGTCCTTTTTCCAGGGCTTTTTTGAGCACGAACCGGGTTTGCGGCATCGGGCCTTCATTGGCGTCTACGATCAGCAAACAACCGTCTACCATGCCGAGAACTCGTTCGACTTCGCCACCGAAGTCGGCGTGTCCGGGGGTATCGACGATGTTGATCAGGGTTTCTTTGTATCGGACGGCGGTATTTTTGGAAAGGATGGTGATGCCACGCTCGCGCTCGATATCATTGGAGTCCATGACGCAATCTGGGATTTCTTCCCCTTCGCGGAAGACCCCGGACTGTCTGAGAAGAGCGTCCACAAGGGTGGTTTTGCCGTGATCGACGTGAGCAATGATGGCGACGTTGCGAATGGGAAGACTCATAATGCGTCTGGGACGTTAAACGGATTTAACTAAAGATTTCTTAATAATTGTAGCGCATGAAGTCAAGGGGCGATCGGGCGGCTGCAAGATTGGGGTGCGATCGTCGCTAGAATAAGGGTTAAGGTTCTGTTAGTGCTGTTGAGTTGGTGGAGGTTGCTAAGGTTTGATTGGGGGCGATCGCCCGTATGATCATAAACGAGTAGTTGCGATCGCACTTATGGAAGTACAACCCAGAGACATTCAGCGTTACGTCAAGTCAGACGGTCAGATTCCTTTCGATGAGTGGTTTTATGCTCTGCGGGATTCTCAAGCTAAACTCAAGATTAATGTGAGATTGAAGCGAGTCAGTACAGGTAATTTTGGAGACTACCGCCCAGTGGGAGAAGGAGTCTTGGAATTGAAAATTAATTTTGGTCCAGGCTACCGGGTCTATTTTGGACAAGTAGAAACAACTATAGTGCTTCTCCTGTGTGGAGGGGATAAAAGCACTCAGGACGAAGATATTCGTAAAGCAAAGAAATATTGGATTAAATACAGGAGTCAAGACAATGGTTAAAAGTGTACCTTACCATCCGTTTCTGATTGAACAGCTTAAAGATTCAGTATATGCAGCGGGCTACCTCACGCTGTTTTTGAATGAGCAAGAAGAGGGAGATTTGGATGTTGGGATTTTCCCATCAGCTTTGAAAGAGGTATTTGAAGCTCTTGGAGAACCAAATATGTCAGCAGATGACGCTAAATTGCACTTGGAAAAATTAGATGGTTTGCTGTCACAGAATGGAATGGCGACAATTTATGCTTTGGCTAATTGGCTGAATACTCTGGGATTGAAGTTATCTGTTGCGGTTGCCGAGGATGAACGGGAAGAGAAAGGTTCTGTTAGTGATGTTGTGTTGGTGGAGGTTGCTAAGGTTTGATTTTGGGCGATCGCCCGTAGGATAATTTACGAGCAAGTGCGATCGACTTTATGGAAGTACAAACCAGATAAAAATTCAGCGTTACGTCAGATCGATCTGGCAGATCGCCCAGCAGATCAATGGCTGACATCGGCGCTCTGCTAGAATTGGCGCGGATGTTTGATGTGTCGATCGCAGATAATATTGTGAGATTTTGTGAAACAGTAACAAATTACACTTAAAATAAACCAACACCACCAGCGTCAACAAGTGCGACATCGCACCCGCGATCGCAAGTAAAAGATTCGAGAGTTGGCGGATGGGACAGGGCGGAGTCAGGAAGAGATCGTATGTATGTATATTCTCAACGGCAACTGTAGCTGCTCGATCGCCCAGATAGATATACAATTTGTAACGTTGAGCCTTATTGAAGTGCAGGAGTGGAGCTGGCTTGGATAACGCTAGTCTGTCGAGAAAAACCCCGCAAGCCTCCGAGCTTGCCGCTGACGAAATTCCAGAAGCAGTACGAGACCACCCATATCTAGAAGCAGGAGGGAGTCAGTCCAAGAAAAAAGGACTGATTTGGAAACTGGTAGGATTGGCCGCAGTCGCCTTTGGCGTCAGCATCTGGCTGCACCTCAACTTTAACTTTTTCCCAGCCACCAGTCGGGCACAGCCAACTCAAAAAAACCCAGCAGCAGCGACTTTGGCCCCTGGAACTGCCCCGAGTCCAGCTACCAACTCAAAAGCCGCCACCCCAGACAACCTGCTGGGACACTTGCCTTACCCAGAAGCACCAGCCGCCGACTTGGTAAATGTCACCTCCGACGGTAGCATCAAACTCCGCACTTCAGCAGCAGCAAAATATCAGGAAATGGCCAACGCTGCCGCCGCATCAGGAATCTATTTTGCTCCCATATCAGGCTTTCGATCCGTAGACGACCAACAACACGTATTTTTTGATGTAAAAGCTGAACGCAGGCAAAATGCCAGCAAGCGAGCCGAAGTTAGCGCTCCTCCAGGTTATAGCGAACATCATACCGGTTATGCGATCGACCTTGGTGACGGTTCCTCCCCCGATACCAACCTCAGTCCCAGCTTTGAAAATACCCAAGCATTCAAATGGCTAGAAGCCAATGCCACCGCTTTCAGCTTTGAAATGTCCTTCCCCAAAAACAATCGCCAAGGCGTCAGTTACGAGCCTTGGCACTGGCGGTTTGTGGGCGACAGGCAAAGCCTCGAAACTTTCTACAAAGCTCATTCGCTAAAAAAGTAGAAGACAGTTGACAGTTGACAGTTGACAGTTGACAGTTGACAGTTGACAGTTGACAGTGGGCAGTGGACAGTTGACAGTTGACAGTGGGCAGTGGACAGTCAGAAGGAAAAAGGAAGGTTTTCCACATCTCCCCCTCTCCCCATCTCCCCCTCCCCCCTCTCCCCCTCTCCCCCTCTCCCGCCAAACAAGTGATTGCAATCTATCCAGGCAGCTTTGACCCCATTACCTTCGGTCACGCAGATATTATCGAGCGGGGATCTAAACTGTTCGATCGCATAATTGTTACCGTAGTCAAAAATCCCAGCAAAACCCCTCTGTTCACCGTAGAAGAACGGATTGAGCAGATCCTGCGCTCTACCAAACACCTGCCAAACGTAGAAGTAGACAGTTTTGAGGGTTTGACAGTAAACTATGCTAAGATTCGACAAGCCAAAGTGCTGCTGCGGGGACTCCGGGTATTAACGGATTTTGAAATGGAACTCCAGATGGCCCACACCAATAAAACCCTTCTGGGCGAAATTGAAACAGTTTTTTTGGCAACTTCTAACGAGTACAGCTTTTTAAGTAGTAGTGTAGTTAAAGAAATCGCCAAGTTTGGTGGCTCCGTAGATCATCTTGTTCCGAAACACGTCGCTCTAGATATTTACAAATGTTACGCCAACAGGAACCAAATCGCATCGAACCCGACACTACCGGACGCAGCACTGAGAACGAATCACCTCAGAACACCGCCGCCTTCGGAGACGAGACCAGAACCGCAGGAGTAGACATCCAGCGGGAATTGAACCGGCTTGAGGAAATTGTTCTCGACAGCCCGCGCATTCCCATGACCAGACGCACTCTGGTGGATGAAGAACAGTTGCTCGATCAGTTAGACTTGGTGAGGCTAAATTTGCCGATCGCCTTTGGGGAAGCCGAAACGGTCATCCGACACAAAGACGAACTGCTCCAAGAAGCCCAACTCTACGCTCAAGAAGTGATAGAAGCAGCAGAACAGCGAGCAGCAGAACTTTTAAACGATATGGGCCTGCTACAGCAGGCGAAGATAGAAGCAGATCAGTTGCGACAGCAAGTTTTGCTCGACTGCGAAGCAATTCAGCAGGCGACGCTGGCGGAAGTGGAACAAATTCGCTACCAGGCTCAAGAGGAACTGGAAGAAATGAGAACCAGGGCGATCGCTGAATGCGAGGAAATTCAAAATGGCGCCGACGATTATGCTGACCAAGTGCTCGATAATATTGAGCACAAGCTGAGCGATATGCTGCGCGTGATCCGCAATGGGCGAGATCAGTTGGATAGTGTTTCTGCGTCGCACATCCATCACAACAACGGTTAGTTAACTTGCTTTAATCAAAGTGTGACTTACCGATAATTTTGTGAATTTACGGGCGATCGCGCGATCGAGTGGCAGGGAAATGGCCCAGCATCCTTACTGGGCGGGGAGCAGATAAATAACCTCATGAATAGAGCCGATACCCGTTAAGCATAAATGCTTTGATTCCCGTACTGTGCAACTGTCAACTGTCAACTGTCCACTGTCCACTGCTATAGCAAGACTTGTTTGAATATTGATAATTTTTGTGAAGATAGGAGCAAATATACCATTTTTTGCTATGGTGAAAATCCATCAGGCAGAAAAATTCTGATTTGACCATAATTTTTGCAATCTACTTTTTATCATGCAAAAAGCTTCTAATCGGTTTGCGGAATTTGACTCGATCCGAGCTTTAGCCATAGTCAGTGTTGTGATTACTCATGCTGGGTTTGCGGCATTTCGCGATCGCCGAATTTTGTTTGTCTCCATCGATACATTTCAACTGTTCTGCGTACCAGCTTTTTTACTCCTCAGCGGTTTTTTCCTCACTAACAAACTCGACAATCAAAATAATCCCGGACAGGTAGTCAAAAAAAGACTGTCAAGAATTATACCACCCTACCTGTTTTGGTCAGTAACTTTGTACATCTTAAATAATTGGAACTCACTCCAAAAAATAGATTTACTGTCATTGCTCAGAAATATTCTGACAGGCTCCGTGATGCCTCCCTATTATTTCATCGTTGTAATTATTCAATGCTACGGTTGGTGGTGGCTGCTAGTGAAATCACGATTTTTAGAACCCATCAAAGTTTTGGGATTGGGTTTAACAATTCAAACAATTTTTACCATATTCTTTTACTTGAGCGCTCTCAAATACATATCAATACCTCTACCTTTGATGGAGCGCTGGATTTTTAGTTGGATTTTACCATTTTCAACAGGTCTATTTTTGGGCGCAGCCTATGACAAAATTCAACCAGTTCTCGAACGCAGAAAAATGCTAGTTTTAGGAGCAACAGTCCTCTTTTATCTAGCGAGTATTTGGGAATATTACCTGCTCAGCGGAGTTACGGCGGAGGGATGGTTTTTCCGCTCGTTTTTTAAACTATCTGCCCAAGGATACGCAATTTTGTTCGTCTTGTCGATCCTCGCATTTTCTAAAAATATCGCACTTCCCAGTAGAGTTTCGGGGTTAGTCAAACTCTTGGCTGCGTATTCATTCCCGATATATCTGCTGGATTCAACTGTCGTGCAATATGTATTGTTAGTGTTTTATAAATTTATCGATCCCGTACATCCGCTACTGAAGCTCAGCTTTTTAGTGACAGGGACTTTGTGCGGTTGTTTGGCGATTATTTACCTGTTGCAGAAAGTTTTGCCCAAAAAATACAGCCAGTACATTCTGGGAATTTAATCAGA
This sequence comes from Microcoleus sp. PH2017_24_DOB_U_A, assembly GCF_020738205.1. Classification (NCBI taxonomy): domain Bacteria; kingdom Bacillati; phylum Cyanobacteriota; class Cyanophyceae; order Oscillatoriales; family Microcoleaceae; genus Microcoleus; species Microcoleus sp. PH2017_24_DOB_U_A. The sequence goes on along the minus strand of NZ_JAEQCT010000018.1, from coordinate 68,418 downwards.
TTTTGTGTTTCAGCGAATGTCTTCATAAAACTGCTTGAGATACTTCGCTGAAACGCCAAACCCCCACAAAAAACCGATCGCAAGATAGATGGCAGTTGCTTTCAATTCGCCCCAATGCGCCACTCGGCGATCGCTACTTTGCACTATTCGATTAACCAACTTAATTTTACCACGTCGCACTAACTTTAAACACAAATCCGCCTCCTCCATAATTGGCAGCGTGGCATCGAAACCATCACATTCCCAAAAATCTGTACGCCGGCAAAAAATAACTTGATCCCCAAACAGCAGGCGCAATCCTTTAACAAACAAATGAGGTCGAAATAACAGCGGCGCGTAGTAAGTTTTAAGGTAATTGTGCAGCGAAACACCCCATCTTGTGTGCTGCGAACCAGCCATCAGGGAGATAAACCCGCCCCCGACAATTTCGGCATCGGATAATGTGTTTTGGATGACTGTTACGATGTCGTCGGGAACTAGAGTATCGGCGTGGAGGAAGCACAAAATTTCGCCTGTGGCGGTTTTGGCACCTAAATTCATTTGCACGGAACGGCCCGGCATACTGCTAAAAATAACACGGGTTGTGGAAGTAAGGGCGATCGCCACTGTTTCATCTTGACTGCCGCCGTCTACCACCAAAACCTCCCAAGCCGGAGGATTGAGAATGCTGAGTTGGCGGAGGGTACGTTCTAGACAAGTCGCTTCATTCAGGGTTGGGATGATAATAGAAACGCGATCCATCAGATTGAATTTTATGCCAAAACTATTATAATAAAAAACTGTGGCGATTGACAACTGCTGCTAGAGCTTCCACTAATCAGGACTAAAAAAATCGTGCAGAAAACAGAAGTAAAAAACGATTTAGAATTTTACGATGAAAATGCTGATAATTGGTGGGACGAAAATGCTAAAATCTATGCTCTCTACCATCTAAACAAACCCAGATTTGAGTTTTTCGACAGACACGCGACCAATTGGCGAGGGCTGAAAACCTTAGATGTTGGGTGCGGCGGCGGTTTTTCCTGCGAGTTTATGGCCGAGAGGGGCGCTGTGGTTTCGGGAATAGATCGATCGCACAAATGTATTGTAGCAGCCCAGAATCACGCAGTTACTAGCGGTTTCGAGATAGACTACAGACAAGGCTTTGCCGAAAATATGCCCTACACGGACAATACCTTCGATGTAGTAATCTGCGTGGATGTTTTAGAACACGTTGCCGATTACAAACAAGTTGTGTCAGAGGTTCACAGAATTCTTAAGCCCGGGGGAGTGTTCTTTTTCGATACAATCAACCGAACTTTTTCCTCGCAAGTTGTGATGATTGGACTGATGGAAAATACATTGCAGGAAATTAAACGAGGCGTTCACGATTGGGAAAAGTTTATTACCCCCGAGGAACTGTCTGCGGTAATGCGGGATACGGGTTTCGACAAGATTGAAATTAAAGGTTTTGATATGTTTGGAGAAATGGGGGCTGTTTTAGGCGAGATGCACGGTTTTTGGGAAAATCTTACAAGTGGAAAGCAACTATTTCCTTCTCCGGCAAGTTTCCAACAAGTTTCTCAAGTGCTAATCTCTAATATCGCTAACTATGTGGATTACAAAAAGTCTGGGTTGTTTAAAATCAAAATTAATGAGGATAGATCGATTATGTATGTTGGGGTAGGGGCGAAGAATTAGTCGGTTAATTGTTGATAGTTGACTGTTGTGATTAGGGGGCGGGTTGTAGAGAGATTTGTGCGATCGACCAAATCCCTCTACAACCCGCCCCATTTTTTTTAGGCACAATTGCATATTATTTGCAATTATTTTGTAATTTTACCGATCGCCCATTCCCGCTACATCGCCCAAAACCACCGCTCTGTCTAAATTTAAGGCTGTATTCTCTTCCACTATAGCCCATATAGCCAGCTTTCTGTTACAAATCTTAATATTAAATTATTGATATTTTACAGGAATTGCATGGTAGCTTATTGAATATAAATTGCAATAAGTACCGGAAGTTAACAGTACCTGGAGGTCAATCACCGTGACAGCAGCAATAGTTTCCGCGTCAGCCTCGCGAATCAGCGAGGGGCAACCTGCCGACAGCCAAAAACTGATGAGTTTGGGTCAAAATTCCGAAATACCCGACCTCGATCGCTCCAAAGATGTCACCATAGCCATCTTAGAAGGAGTAGGAACTCTCACGGTGTGCGATCGAACAGTCACTTTAACACCGGGAGTATTTGTGTTTGTACCCGCCGGCATCCCGCGCAGTCTAAAAGTAACAACGACACTGAATTTGTTACTAATTGACTGCGAACCAGACCCCGATATGAGTGATTCAGCTTGGTTGATGAATTTTCAACTTTAAGTAGATGAAAAAACAGTGTCCTTGCTGCCTTGACTCCCTAATTTCTCAGATTAACCACAATCGCGTTTACTGGTTTTGTCTGAATTGCAGGCAAGAAATGCCAAGTTCTGACTCAAAAATCAGAAATCTCAAGCACTATCAAATTTCACATTCGGAGTAAAAATGTCAAAAGCAATTGGTCTTTTCTACGGAACTACAACTGGCAAAACCGAGTCTGTAGCTGAAATTATTCGAGATGAATTTGGCGGCGATATCGTAACTTTGCATGACATCGGTCGCGCTGAAAATGATGATTTCGCCGAATACGAATGTCTGATTATCGCTTGTCCGACTTGGAATATCGGCGAACTACAAAGCGACTGGGAAGGTTTTTTACCTGAAATTGAAAATATTGATTTTAGCGGCAAAAAAGTAGCTTATTTGGGAACTGGCGACCAAGAAGGTTACCCGGATAATTTCATGGATGCAATGGGGATTTTGGCTGAAAAAATATCGGAACAGGGCGGTGAAACTGTTGGCTATTGGCCGACAGATGGCTATGATTTTAATGAATCTAAGGCCGTGGTTGATGGCAAGTTTTTGGGTCTTGCTATTGATGAAGACAACCAATCTGAAATGACGGAAGCGCGCGTCAAAGCTTGGGTATCTCAACTCAAAAAAGAATTTGGGATATAGGATTAACGGTAGGGCAGTTTGGTAAACTGCAAAATACCTGTATTTTTGGGGCGGATACTCTGAACCCGCCCCACAACCAGCTAACGTATGAGCATCTCTTGCGTCCTCTGCGTCCTCTGCGGTTCAAAGAAATAAGTTTTGTTTGTGCCAAAACATCCAGACTTGCTATCTCCATCTACATATTTATTCAGGGTAAGTGGGCAATGCCCACGCTACATTTTAACGTTATGTCTACTAAGTTCTAAATAACTTTATATCTAACTTAAAATTGATGAAATTCAGTTCAGATGACGTACTTTGGTTAAGTGTAAGTCCGAGTTTACATTGGTTCGATCGCTCTCTACTTGCCTATTTAAATCATTCTGTCCCCGTGCAAATATGGGAATATGAACAAACTGAAGACGAAGGTTGTTCTTTGGATATGGCTGTTGAGCTTTTGCACGACTTTTTAACAATGCGCGATCGCCCAATTCACCTCCTAGGCCACAGTACCAGTGGATTAGTTGGTTTAATGTATGCCCGTCGCTATCCTCACAAAGTAAGTTCTTTGGGACTTTTAGGTGTGGGTGTGCCATCTGCGATTAATTGGCAAGCACATTACTACACGCATCTTTCAGCTTTTCCCTGGAGTGGCAAACAAGTTTTAAGTCAAATGGTTGGCGATATGCTGGGATTCCAAAATCAAAGTATCAATCAAAAATTTATACCATATTTTGAGGATGACTTAGCCTGTTCTCCCTGTCCTCACTCTTTATTTAGGGTGATTAATTCTAGCGATAAAGGTGTAGAAGTACCTTTGTTGATATGTAGTAGCAAAACGGATTTTGTGGTATCTCCTATTGTCATGCGCCGCTGGTCAAAATTTCTCAAAAAAGGCGATCGCTTTTGGGAATGTCCAGACGGGCGGCATTTTTTTCATCACTTCTATCCGGAAGAAGTCGGGGAAAAAATACTGAATTTTTGGCTATCTATACATAGTCGCCAACCGATTTTAGACTTGAAGTTCTAGATGATCGATCGCCACTATTGATATAAATAAATAATATCAATTCCGCTTACACCGGAATGATATAGAGGAGACGGCAGTGCCGTGTCCCTACCCCGATTAATTGTAGGGAGACGGCAGTGCCGTCTCCTAATTTCGGTTAATAATTCCTATGCTACCGGATTTGATATAAATTACAATTTATGGTTAATGTATTATCATATATTAATGAGTCTTATTTTCAATAACTACTTGTGAAAAATTCAAAAAGTGCGATGGCTACGCCCCGGCTTGCGCCTACGAACCCGACAACAGCTCAACCAAAAGCCCGCCGTTTTCGAGTACCGCTAAGCCTCAAAATTATTGTGCCATTTCTAGGTGTATCCGTCACTCTATTGTTGTTAGTGATACACACAGTCAAAATTGGATTTGCCAACACTCTCGAAAAAGGAGTGCGCGATCAAGTTGAAAATCAAGCAGCTTTAGCCGTGCGAGACTTCAAAGGTCGATCGACTCAATTGACAAAACAAGCCAAATTATTATCAGAAGAACCAGAAGTTATTCGTGCAGTAGAACAAAAAGACACAGACATCTTGCGTCAAGATATATTATCTCTACAAACCACTTTTAAATTGGATTTAGTCAAGGTAGTAGACGCGCGCGGCGAAATGGTAGCAGAGTTGCGAGAAGAGTGGCTCACAGGCAAGAACTTGATCAATAGCGCAGCGATAAATTCAGCACTTAAAGGCTTAGAAAAGTCAAATTTCGTCAGTATTGATGGCAAACCGCAAGCATTGCTAGTAGGATTTGCACCAATTAGAAACAATAATACGATAATTGGTGCTGTACTCGTCGGTTACTTAGTGACAGACGAACAATTGCAGCAAATCAACATTGATACTAACAATATAAATTACTTTGCCATCTTCAAATCCGGTGAATTAATTGCTACTAATTTTCCCGAAATTCGCTCAAAATCTTGGCAAGTACCTGCACTACACACATCGACCACGAAAATCGATATTGAGCGCCAATCTTACATCATGAAAACGGTAGAAATGTCAGACATAGGCGACAGCATAAATCTAGCAGTGTTTAGCCCAATGGCAACAATGCAGCAGACGCAATTAACCTTATCTAACAGGCTTGATAGTTTCTTTTGGGCAGGAGTAATTCTAGCCGCGATTGTTGGTGGTGTAGTTAGCCGAATCATCGGAAAACCAATCCTTGATTTAACTCAAAATGTGAATTGGATGGCAAGCAATGAATATTTTTCTGATAAAGTACCCATTCCTTCCGGCTATGAATTAGGTCAACTTGCAGAAGCTTTCAACTGTATGATAGAACAAGTAGAAAAGCGGGATGGTAAACTCAATCTACAATTGCACCAACTGAGACAAACGCTTCACGATTTAAAAAATGCCCAATCTCAACTAATTCAAGCCGAAAAAATGTCCAGTTTGGGATTGATGATGGCTGGTATCGCGCACGAAATAAACAACCCAGTTAACTTTATTTATGGCAACCTCTGTCACGCCAATCAATACACCACAGATTTGCTCAAACTTCTCACACTTTATCAGCAGGAATATCCGAATGCAACAGCGCCGATTCAAGACTGCATAGAAGAAATTGAACTCGACTTTTTATCAGAAGATTTATCTAAGTTGCTATCTTCTATGAAAATGGGAACCGAGCGCATTCAGCAAATTGTTTTGTCGCTACGGAACTTCTCTAGGTTGGATGAAGCTGAAGTGAAACCAGTCGATATTCATGAAGGAATTGAGAGCACTCTGTTAATTTTAAACAGCAAGATTAAAACAGCCATTAAAGTCATTAAAAAATACGGAAAATTGCCCTTAGTAGAATGCTATCCATCGCAATTAAACCAGGTATTTATGAATATCGCATCCAATGCTGCTGATGCACTGTTGAGCAATCCAAATCTGCGAAACAAGGAGATTGAAATTATCACAGAAATGGCAGGAGTAAATGAAGTGGTGATAAGAATTAGAGATAACGGTAATGGAATTGACCCTGATACGATTAATCGGTTATTTGACCCATTTTTTACGACTAAACCTGTGGGTAAAGGGACTGGTTTAGGGTTGTCGATTTCTTACCAGATTATCGAGAAGCATCACGGTAAAATAGAAGTGAATTCGGAAATAGGTGAGGGAGCAGAGTTTGTGATTTATTTGCCGATTAAATCCCGAATCAGAGAAGCCACTTGTTTGTGTGGTAGTTAATACGGATTTCTGAATTTAAGATTAGTTAATCTGTAGGGTGCGTCAGAAACTAGCTTTTGATTCATCGCAAATATCTCGACTGGCGCACCCTACCTATCTAATTCAACTTGGAGCGAAACAGTCGCATTCCATTTGCTGTGACAATTAAAGATGTTCCAGTATCTGCCACCACTGCAATTGCTAACCCGACAAATCCAAAAGTTCCCAATAACAAAAATAGCGCTTTTGTGACTAAGGAAAAAATTACATTCTGCTGAATTACGGCTACAGTACGGCGGCTCAAATCGACTGCATAGGCGAGTTTTCTTAAGTCGCTACCAACTAGCACTACATCAGCGGTTTCTAGTGCAATATCAATGCCGCCAACTGCAAAGCTGATATCGGCGGCTGCTAAAGCGGGGGCATCATTAATGCCGTCGCCCACCATTCCTACAGCCCCAAATTTTCGCAATTCTTGAATCTGTTGCAATTTGTTTTCTGGTAGCAATTCTGCTTTATACTCAGATAGGTTGAGTTGTTGGGCTATTTGCTGAGCTACAAAAGTGCGATCGCCCGTCAGCATCACCAGATTGTTCAAACCCATCTGTTTGAGCAAATGTAGGGCTTCGGCAGCTTCCAGTCGCAAGCCGTCAGCCAAAGCAATCACTCCCAACAAACCGCGGCTGCTGCCGACTAAAACGGGAGTTTGCCCTAATTTCTCGATATCATCTAGCAGAGATACTGCTGATTGTGACAGTTCGATATTTTGGTCGGCAAATAAGCGGCGATTTCCGACAAAATAGAGGTTGTTTGCAAAATTAGCAGCAATTCCTTTACCCGGATAAGCCGTAAAATTTTCGGGAGTTTCTAACTCGATTCCTGCTTCCTTCGCTTTGGTAATAATTGCCTTAGCTAAAGGATGTTCCGATTTTTGTTCCAAAGAAGCTGCAATTAACAATACCGTGCTGGCGCTCAATTCTCCCAAGTCGTAAACCTTTTGCACAACGGGTTTACCTTCAGTCAAAGTTCCGGTTTTATCAAAAGCCAGACTCTTGATTTTTCCAGCATTTTCTAAGCCGTTTCCGCCCTTAAATAACACGCCTTGGCTGGTGGCTGCACCGATGGCGCTGACAATGGAAACCGGAGTGGAAATTACTAAGGCGCAGGGACAGGCTATGACTAACATTACCAGGGCGCGGTAACACCAGACGCTGAACGGTTGACCAAAAATTAAGGGCGGAATTAGTGTAAGGGCGATCGCACTTACAATCACAATAGGAGTATAAATCTCTGCAAATTTGTCCACCCACTGCTGAGTTGGGGCGCGGCTCGATTGCGCTGACTCGACTAAGTGCACAATTTTCGCAACCGTGGTATCATTCGCAGTGTGGGTAACTTTGACTTCCAAAAAGCCCGTTTGATTTAAAGTTCCGGCAAAAACCCGATCGCCCGTTTCCTTATCTTCAGGGATAGATTCACCCGTAATTGGCGATTGGTCGATCGCCGAATTCCCCGATACAACTATCCCATCTAATGCTACCCTTTGCCCGGGACGAATTGTCAGAATTTCTCCAATTTGAATTTCCTCAACCCGCACCGTCACTTCATCGTTATTGTCGCGCTTGACAGTTGCAGTCGGTGGTGTTATGTCCATCAAACTAGCAATAGCATGGCGAGTGCGGCTGAAAGTGAAAGTTTGCAAAGTTGTTCCCAGACTAAACAGGAATACAACTAACGCCGCTTCAAACCAATCGCCTAAAGCCACCGCCCCAATTACCGAAATTGTCATCAACAAATTCATGTCGGCGCGGCGCAATCGCAACTCCATGAGGCCCGCGCGGGCGATCGCAAATCCGGCTACAATAATACCGATACCATAAAAACCGCGCGACAGCCAAATTGCGATTCCTAAATACTGAGTTAGCAATCCCAGAACTAATCCCAAGCCTGCTAAAATTACAGTCTGTCCCCGGCGATTGCGAATCCAGAATTCCCAGTTAGTGGGATTTGTCTTTTGAGTTTTCTGGACTGTTGAATGCTGGTGATGATGGTGTTCATGTTCGTGCGAACAACCGGAATTCTCCGATGATGGTATTGCTGTGGTAGTCTGTTCGATCGTGTAGCCTAAAGTTTGAATGCGATCGAAAATAGCTTTTTCTGTTACTTGTTGAGGATCGTAATTTAACCGCAAACTTTCTGTTGCAAAAACTACATTGACTTCGGTAAGTCCGGGCAGTTTTTGCAAGCCTGCTGCTACTGTTTTGGCGCAGTTGCCGCAGTCCATTCCGCCAATCTTAGTTTGTAGCGTTTTGAGGGAAGGAGTTTGAGTCATTATTCAGTATCCTTTTGAGATTTTAGAATGATTATCATCATTGAACATATATTCAGATGTTTAATAAAATCATATACCAAATTGTATAATTTTAACTGGTTAACTGGTTCCCAGGCAGAGCCTCCGGATCTGCGTTATATCAATTCCGGCTGCGCCGTCAGGTGACAAGCGAGGAGACGGCAGTGCCGTTTCCCTACAATTAATCACGGTAGGGACACGGCACTGCCGTCTCCTGATTTCTTAATGGCAAGTTGCAGAAACCGGATCTTTTGCTGACACCGACTCGCCCGGATTTACCCATACATAAATCTCGGTGGCATCGTCGGCGCAACTGTGACATCCACCACACTTTTTAGCTTCTGCCATTTTACTGATTCTGCCTTTGCGAATTAGGCGATTTAACATTCCGCGCAAAGCATCACCATCCATGCGGAAGTGAATTTTTAGATCCGCGATGGAGGCTCTTTTGTTGTCAGCAATAAATTTTTGGATGTCGCTTAAAATCATGGTTTTTCTCCTTTGTTTGATTCTTAAACGCAGATGAACGCTGTTATTGGTTAATGCTTATTAGTTACTGGTTATTTGCTGGCTGCTATGAATAACTAATAACTAATAACTAATAACGACTAACTACTGATTGCTTCCCGTCGCTTTGCTCGTTTTCCACCAGCTAGTTTTAATGCCACAAGAGTCAAGCCCATCGCTATGATTAGTCTGACAATGCAAACCAGAGATGAGTCTGGATGCTCTGAAAATGTGGCTATTTGATAGTATCCAACTGCTGTAAAATAGGCGACACCAGTAGTCCATAGACCTGCGAATACAGTCCACCCCAAGTTAGTTTCGCGGTAAAGTGCGGCCGTTGCAGAGACGCAGGGAAAGTACAGTAATACGAATACCAAATAAGCAAAGGCGGCTTTATCAGAACCGAACCGCTGGGACATTTGTCCGTAGGTGTTACCAGAAATACCTTGCGCTTCTGCTGCTGATTTTTGGTCTGTAATATTGGCAGAACTTAAGCCGAGGGGATCGAAAATTTGACCGGGAAGTTTTGTGAGATTTTCTGGGATGCTAAAAAATGCTTTGCCGATATTTCCCCAGAAGCTAAATTCTTCTTCTTTCTCCGGTTCTCCACCTGCTGCTTTTTGTTCGTCTGCTAGTTGAGTGTATAAGGAATCTAAGGTTCCAACCATGACTTCTTTGGCAAATACTCCTGTTAGTAAACCGACGGTGGCGGGCCAGTTTTCTTGGGTGATTCCCATTGGTGTAAATACAGGTGTTGCCGCGCGGCCGACGGCGCTAAGAATTGAGTCTTTGCTGTTGTCTTTGCCGAAGGAACCATCGGTGCCGACTGAACCCATAAATCCTAGTATAACGACCATAATTACGATCGCAATTCCGGCCTTTTTGATAAAAGCCTGCAATCTGTCCCAAGTCCGCAGCAGCACGCCTTTAAGCTTAGGAATGTGGTAGGGCGGCAGTTCCATCACAAACGGTGCAGCTTCTCCTTGCAGGATGGTGTTTTTTAAGATTAGCCCGGTGAGCACTGCTGCTAAAATACCTAACAGGTAAAGCCCCAACACCATGTTTTGACCGCCGACTTGGAAGAATGCGCCGCAAAACAGGGCGTAAACTGCTAATCTGGCACTACAAGACATGAATGGATTCATCATAATCGTCATCGTGCGATCGCGCTTATTTTCTAATGTCCGCGTCGCCATGATTCCGGGAATATTGCACCCAAAACCGATCATCATCGGTACAAAGGATTTGCCGGGAAGTCCGACAAATCGCATTAATCTGTCCATCACGAAGGCTGCACGCGCCATGTAGCCGGAGTCTTCCAGTACCGATAAACACAAAAACATCATCCCAATTTGGGGAATAAAAGTAGATGTGGTTTGAATCCCGCCACCAGCACCTTTTGCCAGCAGTCCGATCGACCATCCAGGGGCTTTGATAGTTTCTAAAAGGGCGCCGAAACCATCTACAAAAATTGTCCCGAAGAATTGGTCAAAGAAGTCGATAAACACTCCCCCAACGTTAATCGAAATGGTGAACATTAAGTACATCACCATCAAGAATACGGGAATGCCTAACCAGCGGTTGAGCACAATTTGGTCGATTTTATCGGAAAGATTGGCTTTGACTTCTCTGGAAGATTCGGCGACGCCTTGAGTGAGGGTGCGAATGAAGGTGTAGCGGCTGTCGGCGATGATAATATCTAAGTCGTCATCGAGGGTTTCGTGGACTCGGCGGCGGTGCGGGACGACTATTTTTTCTAACTCTGTATTGGCGAGTTCCGGGGCGACTTCATCCTGGTATTCTAGGAGTTTCAGGGCTGTCCAGCGGGCATCTATACTGCGGTTGGGGCTGTGCTGTTGGATATGCGGGATTAGTTGGGCGATCGCATCTTCGATGACAGCCGGATAAGCTACACAGGCAGATGGTACGATCGGCTTAACCAGCGCCTTATTCACAGCATCGCGCAACAAAGGCACCCCGTCATTTGACGTAGCACTCATCGGCACTACCATACAGCCGAGGCGTTCTGCGAGTTTGCTAACATTAATTCGGATGTCTCGTTCCTTGGCAACATCCATCATGTTTAGCGCGACTATCATCGGCACGCGCATCTCTAAAATTTGCGTTGTGAGATACAAATTTCGTTCTAAGTTGGAAGCATCAACAATATTCACAATCACATCAGCTTCGCCAGATAGCAAATAATCTCGCGCTACCAATTCATCGAGTCCGGTATCTCCATCTTCGGCATCGATAGAATAAACTCCCGGCAAGTCAACAATAGTAATTACAAAACCGTCGTGAGGGTATTTTCCCTCTTTGCGTTCAACTGTTACTCCCGGCCAATTACCGACTCGCTGGTTAGCACCTGTCAACGCATTAAATAAAGTAGTTTTTCCACAGTTGGGGTTGCCCACCAATCCAATGATTTGCTTAGTCATTCTTCTACTTCCTGTACAAATAAGATATTGGCTTCATCTTTCCGCAAACTGAGTTTGAAACCCCGCACTAGGATTTCTACGGGATCTCCTAGGGGTGCGTGGCGGGTAACAGTAAATTCTGTTCCCGGCGTCAATCCCATTGCTAACAATTTACTTTTGTAACCGCGGGCTGTTTTCTCATAGCCAACTACTCGGCCGATGCTGCCAACAGCTAAATCTCGCAGTTGTTTTTTATCGTTCATTTTTTTCTATTGTAATGGCTAGTTATTCAGTTAACAGTTAACAGTTGACAGTTGACAGTTGACAGTTGACAGTTGACAGTTGACCGCTTGAGGGCTACCTCTCCATAAAAGGAAGAGGATTGAAACAGTAAATAATTTTGTTTTATTTCCCCCTAAAACGAGGAGGTTTTAAACCCATTCTTCTTGGTAATTGGTAATTGGGAATTAAGTGCATTGGTCATTGTTCATTGGTAAGCTGTTGTGGCATTTAAACTGTATGTCAAGAAATAATCAAACTCTTGCGGGGTGGATTCGCAGTACCGCCCCGAATATTGCAGTTTAAATAAGCAACAGCTTAATAACTTTTTTTCATGTCCAATGCCCAATGCCCAATTCCCAATTCCCAATTCCCAATTTCCAATTCCGCTAATTCCGTTAATTCGTACACATAATTTTTTGTGCCATACCCGCCCCCAAACCAATGCGGTTGTCGCCAATTCCCACAATCACCGAGCCCCCAGAATTGCTGACTATTTGAACTTCTATGCCGGGGACTAATCCCATGCCGATGAGGCGTCGCACAGTGCCTTCTGAACCTTTGAGTTTGACTATCCGCAGCTTGTCGCCAACGCTTGCCATTGCTAGCGGGAATGATTTACCTTGAGCTGAGTCTGGCTGAATTTCTGTGCTATCCTCTGCGGTTTGAGAGACTTCTGGTGTCTCGCCGTAAAAGGTAAAAGCCCCGAACTGTCTGGGGTTTAGCTGTTCGTTTTGTTGGCTGTATTCTTGGGTGTTTTCTTTCATCTTTTCTGGTTGTCGATCGATTTTAGTAACTTTTTGCTTTGGCTTGCTTGTGCACCAGACTTGAGATTAATTCTCAATACTGGCAGCGCACAATGGTATACATCGCTAAATTTCCAGTTTCAGCGAACTCTTTCCCTGTTAATATTTCGGACGCAGCCATCCAACCAGCCCAGAAAGACGATTTTTTGGCGAGTTCGTAGTTTTAATCTCTCTTGCGTTAGATGCCAATGTGCGCTTTAACCCCCACGAAGCAATATCTACTGCTCTTAAGCATAGTAGATTAAAAAGGAATTATTAGCAACTATTCTCAAATATTTTAACATATAGTTAACCAACTCAGCCTTAGCCGAGACACCACGAGACTAAATATAGATCCTGGTTTCAGAGGTCGATCGCCCTAAATCCTCAAGTAGGAGGCGATCGAGCATATATACTTAAATATTTGAGGGGAAGGGGCGATCGCGGAGGCATCGGCCCTACCGATTCACACTTTATCAAGAATTATGCCAGCAAGTTTTCTCCCAAAGTCGATCGCACAACTCACAGAATCTACCTCAATTGCCTTAGCTAAAAGCATTCAAGTAGAGGCAATTACAACGAGTCTCAGCCAGCAGCCAATTGCCACAACCTACGCGCGCCAAGGCAGCGGAAACACCCCCATTTTGTTAATTCACGGCTTCGACAGTTCCGTATTTGAATACCGCCGCCTGTTGCCGCTGCTTGCCGAAAAAAATGAGACTTGGGCGGTTGATTTGTTGGGTTTTGGCTTTACAGAAAGAGCGGCGGATTTGCCATTCAGTCAAAAAGCGATTGGAAGTCACCTCTACTATTTCTGGAAAACCCTTATTTCGCAGCCTGTAATCTTAGTTGGCGCGTCGATGGGAGGTGCCGCAGCAATAGATTTCACTCTCAATCATCCCGAAGCCGTCAAAAAATTAGTGTTAATAGACAGTGCTGGTTTTGCGGTAACATCTAATAAAGGAAAATTTTTAATCCCTCCTTTAGGATATCTAGCAACTTCATTTTTACGCAACCCAATAATTCGCCAAAAAATTAGCGTCAATGCTTATTTCGACAAAACTTTGGCTTCTGTTGACGCACAAACCTGCGCGGCTTTGCACTTAGAAATGCCCAACTGGAATCAAGCTTTAATTGCATTTACCAAAAGTGGAGGTTACGGCGGTTTTGGGCAAAAACTATCGCAAATTCAGCAGCAGACGCTGATTTTGTGGGGAAAACAAGATAGAATATTAGGGACTGCGGATGCAGAAAAATTTAAAAGTGCGATCGCAAATTCCCAACTAATTTGGATACCGGATTGCGGACACGTTCCCCACTTAGAAAAACCACAGATTACCGCTCAACATATCTTAGATTTCATAGCTAAAGTAGCAGGTTCGTAGTGAGGACTTCAGTCCGCATCTCAGGTTCGTAGTGAGGACTTCAGTCCGCATCTCTTATCAGAGGACTGAAGTCCGAACAATCAAACGTTAAACTTTCGGTAAATACTTTTGTACAATCGTCCATCCTGTGAGCAACACAATAACAAATCCCCCACACAAAGCCAAATTAGTGCCAATGTGTAGCGGACGCGCCCAAGGATGTTTAGGGCCAATTTGCAGCCCGCTTCCTACAGAAACCAACACCAACGCCACCACAGCCAACCCCGCCGGTAAATGAGCTGAGTGACCCAAATTGCCATAGTATCCGAGCGTACCGACTACGCCAATTAAGAGCAGTAAAATTACCAGAGTCGCCATCCCCGCACCAGTCCCCAAATGAAAGGGACGCAGCCATTTTGGGCGTGGCTGTTTCGTGCTGCGGGCGGCAAACATCCACGTTCCAGTAACGGCCAACAACAGGTAAGCCAAAAGCGCCACACCCATTGACCACGCCGCTATTTTCCACAACCACAAGAAAGAAGGCAGATTCATGATTTAAATCCCGAGTTAGGGATTTGCAACAAAGGTTTCTTTCCGATTTTACCTGCACCTGAAACCAAAAATGAATATTATTGGCAGAAAGTGCGATCGCACTTTCCACAGATTCCATCTATCAGGACTCAATTCAAACGCCGGATATCACACTCAGATTCATTGACGTTATTGATTTGTAAATAAGAGTGTTTCCCAAGCGCCTTCCCTTCTAGCTTCGTGGTTTAACTGTCAACAAAAGGCATTTTATAAAACCCTAATTTTTGTTCTACGATCAAGCGGAAAAACGGCAGACCTTCTATCAAATATCTTCTCCACAACCTTCTCGGTTCGCTTAACAGTCGGTACGCCCATTCGATGCCGACTTCGCTCATCCATTTCGGAGATCTTGCTTTGCAACCAGCTTCAAAATCAATGGTTGCACCTACGGCCAAGAAAACTTTCACGTGTGTGAATTTACTCCTGTATTTAACCAGCCACTTCTCTTGCTTCGGCGCTCCCACTCCTATCGCCAGAACTGTAGCTCCTGATTTATTGATCGTGTCAATTATTGCTTCACACTCCTCCTCATTTTTTTCAAAGCCAAAAGAAGGAGAAAGTGCTTCAACAACTATTTCTCTACCAATTTTTTGATTGATTTTTTCCTGAGCTTTCCTGGCAATTCCTTCAGCCGCTCCTAGCAAAAATATTTTAACGTCCTCGTTATCCTTGTGATACATATAAAATGCCGGAAACAAGTCAGAACCCGAAATCTTTTCCTTGATAGGAGTACCCAAAAATTTTGAGGCATACATCAAGATTTGACTGTCGCAGACTCTATAACTAGATGTATTGTAAGCTTCATAAAAGTCGCGGTCATATTGCAACTTAATTAAGTGGTCTACATTGGGTGTAAATACGACACCACCTTCGTCATCTAGTTTTTCAAACAACTCTGTAATTGTAAAGTTATCTATCGCTACATTCAATAAATTAACTGTTTTCATTTTTTTATTCCCATCTAGCCTTGATATTCAACTACAACTCAAACCATAAACCCACAATACAGCAAGAGTGTTTTCACTACTTGGGCGTGGGTGTGAATATACTTTTTTTAGTATATCGCCCTACACCCTACCTGTCCAGTCAGAATGTTTAAAGATTGTGTAAAGAATCTGCTGCTTTTAGGAAAAAGTGTATAAAGCTAATTTGGTTTACAACTCGCAACACAGTTTTAATCAAAACACAATCCGGTGCTAATGTTTGAAACCTTGCCAATTAATGTCGATATTTTATTTTATTACATTAATTTTCAGCCAACTGAGAAAGAGATTGCAACTTCCCAACTAGATTTAATACAAACATAGTAGATTCTTAAATTTTTGTATCTAGAGAATGCAATATATTTTCAAGCTTTGAGCGCGCTCAAAGCTTGAAAATCATCCTGATTTTTGGTGAACCAGCGACTGTCTTCTTGGTGGCGAAGGCGAAATGGTTTTCTTGGCCTTCAGACTTTCTGGAGCTTTTAAAGCCAGACCCGATATTCCTCCAGCAATGACCGCAAAAATCGGGTTAGCCATAGCGTTCAAAACACAGTCAAACATATACATAGTTACGGCTACTCCCAGGGCCGCAGCGGGCGCTACTTTCGGATGAGACCAGGTTCTGGCGGGATACTTGAACGCAAAGACGACAACAGGAAGTAAAAATGAAGCAAATAAACTAACTAAACCGACTGCACCGTTGATGCCAAATGCAATAATCCACAAGCTATCGGTGACCGAGATATCTTTACCGTACCCGTCGTATACGCGGTTTCCGCCCGAATCCCCCCAGCCAAAAATAAATCTTTGTCGCGCTTTATCTCCTAATATCTCTTCCATGTCAAATCTAAACTTCAGAGAGGCGGCCCGTTCTTCGCCAAATATGGGATTGATTACGCTCATCACGTCGTGGCTCGAGAATTGACCAGATGCAGCTACGTACAGATAAAACGCTATATATCCAATTACGAATAGTAGTGGCAAAGAAGTGCGAAACCACTTGGCACAAAATAATATGAGTAACGCGATAAAAAATAAAGTATAGGCACCTGTAGAACGGCAGAGGAAAAAAGCGATAGTTAATACAATTGCTAGAGTCTTAATGTTTTTGCCCTGAAACTTTTTGAGCGTCCCAGTTTGCCAGAGCCAAATTCCGATTAAGGCTGCTGTCATCATCCACACGCCCACCATCAAACCGTGCTGCATAAATACTACAGGTCTCCACCCCCCCATGCGCCTTGCTTGACCCCAGTCCTCAAAGGCGTTGACGCCGTAAACCATTTGGTGCAGAAGTGGGCCCTTAACCCCTTCCAATAAAGTAAAAGGAACGTAGGCTAAACCACCTGCAAAAATCCCGATCGCCAATTGTCGCAGCCCGTCTAAACTACCCAGATACAACCGTCCAAAAAAATAAGGCAGACCCCAAGTAACGATTTGGTTGAAAGTCGGAGAAATTGGGCTACCGCCATTAGTAAGTTGTGAAATAATTGGAGACAAACAGCAAATTACGATTGGCACGTCCAGCCAGCCAGGCTTAAATTTGGTGAGGCGCTCAGTGTCGTAGATAATAACACCCAGCAAAATGGCGTAGCAAGATGCGGAAACTTTGGTATAGGCGGGCAATATGGGGATGGGATAAGAAACTTGTGGTAAAAATAGCCACGCTGCCACAAAAGTGATAATTACCGCCCGCTGAGTCGGAAACCTCACAAACAAGTAAAGAACGATCGGGATCAAACCGAACATCGTCAATGGGATTAATGCAGCCATAGGTTTTTTTGGCAGTAAAATGGTGGTAGAAAGACTACTTTATTTCCCGGATCTGAATTCTCGCTCCTACGATCGCCTCTTTACCCGATCTTGATAAAGCGGTTCTCAAGCGTGGTGAGGTATGCCCACGGAGACCTATGACGGAGGCCAATGCCCTATGCCCTATGCCCATGAGTACCTCATATGAAAGCTCGAAAGGCTATAAATAGATCTCTATTTGTACAGCTTGTCCGTTAATTGTGGCTGACGTTCGACTGCGGTGTACAGTGCAGCCTCGAAGATATCGGTTGCATCCTCCCAGGTATAATGTATCACCGTGTCCAAAGCAGTCTCAGACATGGCCCGCCATTCGGCATCTGACAACTGACAAATCTGCTCGATCGCTTTTGCCATATCCTCTGGGTCTTCTGGTTTCACAAGTATTCCACCCCCGCCAGCGAGGAGTTCCGGAGCCGCGCCAGCAGGAGTGCCGATCACTGGAGTGCCACAAGCCATCGCTTCTAAAATTGGCAAGCCGAAGCCTTCGGTTTGGCTGGCAAACAGCCAAGCATCGCATTTGCTGTAAAGTTCTTTGAGTTCGTCTTGACTAGGTATCTTGTAATACTCAATATTATGCTGCAACAAATCCGGAGGAGCAGTTTCGCCGGAACCAAAGGCAACTAAACGAAGATTAGGGATTCTTTTGGCCGCTAGATTGAAAGCTTCAATGGCAAGAGCACAGCCTTTCCAAGGAGCTATAGAATAGTACATCCCGACTGTGGGAACTGACTGCTTGCCCCGCGGCTGCCCCGATCGCGATCGGGGGTCGTAAAACTGTGTGGTGTCAACAGTGGGAGGCACGAGAGATACAGACAAATTACCAAATTCATCCCTAGCCTTGTCTTCCAGCCACTTAGCGACGGCAATTTTGTGCATCGGCAGCCGCCAAGTTGCATCTACTCGAGCTTTTGGTGTGTAGTCAAAAGCCTCGTAGTGTTGGAGAAAATATACTTTCGCTCCTTTGCTGGGGGAGAGTTTAGACACCCACTCGGCAGTTTCCCACCAAGTAGCCATGATAATATCGGCATCAGGTACGTCCCTGTCGGTAATTGGACGGTAGGTTTCGGTAACTCGACTTTCGACATCTATACGGTCAAAGTGAGACGGCCCTCTCGCCTGAGCGGGTTCCCAACCCTTACCTCTGACCACAGAGCGCAATTGTTGCATTAAAGTTGGTCGTTCGTGAGGTGTAGAGACGATACATATTGTGTGTCCTCGCTGTTGGAGAATTTGTGTGTAGATAGACAAAACCCTCATGCCACCTGTAAGAGCAAGGGTAGGAAGGACAAAAGTAATTCTCATAGTATAGGTAGATGTGAAAGATCAAAACTGGTCGATCGAGCTTCTCCATCCTAATCTATTTGCACTGACGAGTCTCTTTTTGGGTTTGGCGCAGGGTTTAGGTCAATGATCGAGGCGATCGTTACTTGATGTCGAGCCGGCCGTACTTTGTCGTCAGGGACTTTTGCCAATGACAAATCAGGAGATGTGTGAGGATTAGACAAGTCTAACCTTTAACAGCCTGAGCTTTCAAACATCCGTTGAACTCGGGTTGAGATTTTGGCCGGCAGTAACAGGAAACCAGTATTTGAGGTAGATGCGGTCAGAATTAGTGTCGAAACTGCTGGGTATAAAACAGGACACCGCCGATGTGAGTTTTACTAGAAGCACCCTACCAAACGATAATTGAGTTCCTACGCAGAATCCCGCGATCGCTGGCATCACTAGCGCAGAATTTCAAATTGCTGCTGTTAACATCAAAGCTTAACTTTTTCCGGCGCCGGTGGGAACCGCGCATGGTAATGGGCCCCGCACATAGTAGGGAGAACAGGAAACTATGTTAACTTCACGCTGTTGAGATTTCTCTACAGCAACTTTCAATCCTGCTTCAAAATGCTCCGTGGCATCTTTCCAAGAGTAATTGGTCACCTTAGCATAGGCGGCTTCCGACATGGCTTGCCACTGGGCATTCGACAAATGACACATAGATTCTATGGCTTTTGCCATTTCTTCGGGATCTTCTGGGCTTACAAGTATGCCAGTACCGCCGCTCAAAATTTCAGGAGCAGCGCCTGCTGTGGTACTGATGACGGGAGTGCGGCACGCCATCGCTTCGATAATTGGCAAGCCGAAGCCTTCAGAGCGACTCGCCAGCAGCCACGCATCGCATTTGCTGTAATAATCTTTGAGTTTGTCTTGGTCGGGTCTAATTACATACTCGGCATTGGCTGGTAGCGGCAATTCCGGGGATGGGGCCTCTGTACCGAAGGCAACCAGACGCAGGTTGGGAATTTTTTCAGCGGCTAGGGAAAAAGCTTTGAGTGCGATGTCGGTTCCTTTCCAGTAAATTGCAGAGTACATCATGCCAATGGTAGGAACCGATTGTTTGTGGCGAGGGCAGGCATAAAATTGCTTGGTGTCAACGCTCGGAGGAGCTGAGGAAACTTGGCGATCGCCATATTTAGTCCGAGCTAGGTCAACTAACCAGTCAGAGATCGTAATTTTGTGCATGGGTAGCTTCCAGGTTGCTTCGACTCTACCTTCAGGTAGATAGTCAAAAACTTCATGGTGCTGGATAAAATAAGCTTTAGCTCCTTTGCTCGGGGAGAGTTTTGCTACCCACTCGGCGGTTTCCCACCAGGTGGCAACTACTACGTCAGCGTCAGGCACATCTTTGTCTTCTATTGGGCGCGAGCGATCGATAATTTTGCTTTCTACACTGAGATTATCGAAAAATGATGGCTCATTTTCAGGTGTGGAAATCCAGCCCCTTCCCCGCAGCAGCGACTTGACTTGCTGGCGCAGACTCGCTTGCTCATGGGGTACAGAGATGACGAACACGGAGTGTCCTCGTTGTTTCAAGAGTTCTGCGAAAATAGATATTACTCGAATTCCACCAGTCAGACACAGAGTAGGAAGAACAAAGGTGATTTTCATGTTTAACTCCCGCTGAATAATCCGACTCGGTTTCGACGCTGCGATGAGCGCGCTTTGTGAGAGCCGACAGGAAAGAGGGGCGGGTGAATCTTAATTACCGCTTTCCCGGTGTGGGCATAGAATCAAACCTAGCGACTGTTCGCAACACCCCAGTATAGATCCACAATTTCGCTGTCATTCAATCTATAGTAATGATGGATTCGATTCACCAACAGTTCCCTGCGGGATATTTTTTCGGGTCTGCGAAAGTTACTTCTCAAGACAGATACGCGATCTAACATCAGCTTTTTTCGCCCCACACACGAAGCTCTACAACACTTCCTGCCTAACATAACATCATTTGCTGATCTTACCGACACAGAGTTACGGTTTACCGTAACTCTCCAAACTTTAGTGTTGGGGAAAGGTAGCCAGCGTAACAATATTCCGGAGATTGACAATCGCCGTCCGGAAAAATTTGTTATAAAATTCTATTAAATTAAATTATTAGTTATAAAATATTAATTCGCGATAGCTATCATCGCTAGAAATACTGATGCTTGACTGTGTGTTTTAAGTTACTATACGCTCTGTATCGCTTAAAAAATATATTATTTATTCTGAATTCAGAGATGTAATTTGCTCAAACACCTGCACGGACGCGAGCTGATTCTGAAAGGGAATCGCAGAAATCACAGTCATGGATAGGTTAATCAGGAAAAACTGGTTTTTTTTAACTATTGCTCGATCTTGTTGCCGTAAATGTCTTAAAAAACCGTTTGATGCGTCTGGACTGCTGAAAAAGGTAGGTTTGTCGATCGCTACAGAATATATAATTTGATTGGTATCAATTTAATTAACTGCCTGAGTTTTAAATTTTTTAATGGCAGGCGATCGCCTGAAAGTATCCCCAAAAGTGACTGCCACTTCTCCACCGAGTATGTAGCGTGCCCAACAGATGTCTAAGTAATTACCGTAAAATTCAAGTTCCCCCAATTACCTAACGATCGTGTAAATATCACAACAATTGTCATGGTGCAGTGATATAGATCGTGGCAACCTTGACTCTTAATTGGTAGCCGCAGCTTAGCGGTATGTATCAAGCGAGTTCGCTTACAAAAAAAATCCTGCTATGAAAAAATCATATTTCCTGAGTTGACGATTCCGAAGGACAATCGGTGTACTTTTGAGCGTTGTGGTGCCCAGGGTGGCAACGATATGGTTTGCCAGTTTTCACGCAGTAAAAATTATGCGATCGCCAGCGCAACAAAATCTCTAACTTTAAATAGATGTCTTCACACAAAGCATTTCTCGGTGGGAATACATGAACTTTCAATTGTTGTACAGCATCAGTCAAAATCCCAGCAGCGTCCAATACGGTTGAGTTAAGAGAGTCCCGCAGTCATAACGATTTGAAAAATAGACACTGAGATTGCTCTGGGGCGCGATCGCTGCGGACAAAAAGTGTTAGCCCAAGCGTATTGGGCTATAGTTTAATACGGTTCACTTAAGAAGATAATTGCTCAGCGCCCACCTGACTTAACCGAGAAATGTCATAGTCTCTGCGATTGCCGCGCTCGATCGCTCGCAATGACAAAAACGTTAAGTGAACCGTATTTGGCTATAGTTGCTAAAAAAGTGGCTAGTTAAAGAGGATTTGCCAAGCAATCATTGCGAGGGCTAAATCTGCGATCGCGTGGCTGATATAACTAGGCCACAGCGAACGGTAAGTTAGATAACAGTGCGACCAAATTATCCCGGCGGTGAAGACGGCGAATGAGCCTAAAATCACAGCGCGCCAGTCGCTGTAGGCTGCGATTACAAAAATGTGGTGGAGGGTGAAAAATAGTGAACTGAGAAATATGGCTGGTTTTCCTGGTATCAGAATCTGGCATTTGTTGCAGACAAACCACCGCCAAGTAAATTCTTCAATCAGCGAGTTAACTAGCACGAAATATGCTTCAACAATTAAGTAAATATTTTGGCTGTTGGTTCCCAATTGGCGAGCTTTTTCTTTGGCCGCTACAGGATCGATCCAGTGCTGGCCGAAAAGGCTGTAGATACCCACAATTACCGCAAACATGGCTATTCCCCAAATGGCTCCAGCCCGCAATTCTCGCCGCTTGGGGAGGGATAAATGCAGTTTTTGCCGATCGACTAAAACACACCAGGCGATCGGGAAAAGGAGCAACCAAAGTTGACACAAGGCTGATACTGTTTGTCCCCAGCTTCCGGGGGCAATATACAAGCCTGCTATTATACCAATACTCGCAGCGGGGACGAGCAGTGTGAGAGCTAAGAGTGCTGTTTTGCGATCGCCAATTTCCAGCATTTTTTACGCCACCTTTGAAAATTTGGATTGACATCAAAGGTAAAAGCTTGGCCGGTTCCCAGAGGTGATACCAGTTTTACAAAAATTTAACTTTAGCCAAACCTGAAATTCTGATGCCGTCAGTCATGCCCAATATAAAATATAAAATATAAAATAGTATGATTTTTGTGCCACTTATCAAAGTGGTGCGTCTTTGTGGCATCGGAAAATTGGTATAATGGCGATCGCACTTCCGATCCTAATCAGGAATTACTCTAAATTAACTCAGTTGTCGGCTTTTTGAAATCCGAGCGATCTTTCTATTTCGGGTTCAGCACCATTTTGCAGCCAATCAAGAGGTTTTTCTGCTATTTGGGCTGGATTTACCCATATAATATCTTTAAGCTCATCAACCTCTACTGCTACTTTAGCAAAACATTGTCTGACTTTGTTATCAAGTGAAATTACTGTGCGATCGGTAGCGATCGCAGCTTCCACCAACCGCAAATCTTTAACCATTATTTCCCGCTCTTTATCGCTTTCGGCAATCGATTCAACTTGAGACCACAAATTATCATCTACCGCGATATCGCAGGGGCATAGTTTCTTCTTTGCCACCATCCGGCGCAGCCATATACGAGCGGATTTTGATTGATGCTTGTTCCACTCATCTCTAATATCTGGAGTCATCACAACTCTGTGAGAAATATCCAACACAGCTTCGAGAAAATCGCGACAGTAAACAGATATGGGATAGGTTGCATCTTCTCCCCCAGCAGCACGCGCCACAGAAGCATCAATTACCAGGCGTTTAGAAACTTTGTCTGCCATGTTAATGCTTCCACAAAACAGCTTCGGCTGCATCCAAATAGCGGTTTTCTAGATGCAAAGAAACATCGCCCAAATCTTCAGGCCAATCTCCAAAAGCTCCCGTCTCGTCTAAATCGGCACTACTGACTTCTGTGACACCATCGTCGCGCCGTTTAAACCAGTGAAGTTTGACTAAATTAGGTAGTAGTTTACCCTCGGCAACTAACGATTGAACTGCTAAAAGCAGCAATTCACAGTGAGTTTCTAGAACTACTCGCACACCTCGATTTGCAGCATCAACTAATATCTCTGCTAAAGCAGCTTGAGCGCGAGGATGCAAGTGAATTTCCGGCTGTTCTAGGTAAACTAATTGTCCTGGTTCTGCTACAAGCAAGGCAACTAAAATAGGCAAAGTTTGCGATACCCCAAAGCCAACATCAGCAATACTAACCGTATCGATTGCACTCCCGCTGCGGGATAAACGACCTACCAGCAGTTCAATTTGTACGTCATTAATCTGTCTGGCTTCAACTTTCCAGTTGAGTCCCAGGAACTCTAAGGCTTGACCCAATTTTATCAGTCGATCGTCCTTGGTTTCTTGCCAGGAATTAACTATACTAGCAACATAATTTTCAAAAATTCCAGTAAATTCACTGCCAAATGCTGCGATATTATAGGTGCGTTCTGGATTGCCTCTCGATCCGGGAACATGAATTATCTGGCGAATATATTTTTGAAAGTTGATTGCCAAATGGGATGAATCAAAATGACTTTCACCAAGTCGTAAGTCTAAAAAACCTCGAACATTACTTACGCTCCATAGTGGCGGTTCTTCGTCAATATTGTCTAATAAAATATAGTAATTTTCCGCAAAGTTTTCTGGAAGAACCTCAATCACTTCTTGATGTCGCATTCCCGGATAAATAGTAATAATTTTATCATTGTCAGGAAAACAGTAAATTGCCTTGACAATTCTAATGCCAGGTTTTGGCTGCTTGCTGAAAACGTTTTTCAAAAAATTATCTCTCTCTAGATTAACCCTGACATAAAACTCATCGTTGTATTTTTCAGGTGACAGTTTAGACAATATCTGTTCTGCGGATGTAAACTTAACATTCGGCCCGTCAAGTTTCAAACCACCCGGATCGTAAGGGGCTTCTAGCGTTTGCTTCATCAGCAATAGCGGCTGCATAATGCTAGACTTACCAGAACTGTTGGCACCGGCTAAAATTGTCAGCGATCGCACTTCAATTTGGCACTCTTCATAAATAGACTTGTACCCGCATACTGCAATTTCACTAATTCCCGATACAGGCTCTTTGTTCTGTGTTGCAAAGGAAGTGGATTGAGTCATAATATTATGTTTGCATTGTCAGCTCTAAATACCATAATATTATAAGATAATCTTTAGTAGCTGTGTATTTTGGCCCAATGACGATCGCAATTGACTTTGGAACTAGCAACACCGTCGTCGCTCGCTGGAATCAAGCTCTCCAGCAGCCCGAAACCTTGAAATTGCCGGGATTGTCGGCAATCTCGGTTCAAAATCCACCCCTAATTCCCAGTTTGCTCTACGTTGAGGACGCTGCTCAAAATAAAGTCATCCTCGGTCAGCAAGTCCGCGACAAAGGCCTCGATCTGAGTCGAGATTCTCGGTTTTTTCGCAATTTTAAGCGGGGAATTGGCACTTTTGTGCAGGGTTTTGTGCCGGAACTTGACGGGCAAATTGTTGATTTTGAACGAGTCGGTGAGTGGTATTTGAGCCAAATTGTGAACTCAATTCGCGAATTGCCTTTGTCGGTAGATTCTTTGGTTTTTACTGTGCCGGTAGATAGTTTTGAAGCTTACCGCCATTGGTTGGGTAAAGTTTCTGAATCTCTGCAAGTGGAACAGGTGCGGATGTTGGATGAGCCTACGGCGGCTGCTTTGGGTTACGGTTTGGCCGATCGCGAAATTCTATTAGTGATTGATTTCGGCGGCGGCACTCTCGATATTTCATTGGTACGCCTCGATGTTAATGCCAACAAAAAGCCTTTGGGGTTTTTGCTGAAATGGGGCGAAAAGTTGTTAGCTGAATCTTCTGCACAAAAGACAAAAGTTGCCAGGGTTTTGGCTAAAGCCGGACAAAATTTAGGCGGTTCTGATATTGATAATTGGTTGGTTGACTATTTTGTTAAAACGAAAAAGTTGGCAAAATCTCCGATTACGACGAGGTTGGCAGAAAGGTTAAAGATTCAGTTATCTTTGCTAAATAATGCGGCTGAGGTTTATTTTGATGACGAAACTTTTGAGAGTTACGAATTAGAATTAGACCGATCGGGCTTTGAATCTATCCTTGCCGAACATCAGTTTTTTGAGAACCTCGACGAGTGCATGAATCAAGTATTGCAGCAAGCGCGGCGCCAAGGCTTAGAAATTGGCGATATCAATGCAGTTTTGCTCGTTGGCGGTACTGTCCAAATTCCAGCGGTGCAGCGTTGGGTGCAGCAATATTTCGATCCGGCAAAAATTCGGTGCGACAAACCCTTTGAGGCGATCGCCCAAGGTGCTCTACAATTAAGTCAAGGCATAGAAATCAAAGATTTTCTCTATCACAGTTACGGCATTCGCTACTGGAACCGCCGCGAAAATTGCCACAGTTGGCACAGTTTAATCAAATCCGGTCAGTCTTATCCGATGACCGAACCGGTAGAATTAGTCTTGGGAGCTTCTTTGGAAAATCAGCCCAGCATAGAATTAATTATCGGCGAATTGGGAGCGGAAACTGGTGGGACGGAGATCTATTTTGACGGCGACAGGCTAATTACTCGCCAACTCGCGGGCGAAAGATCCGTACAGCCGCTAAATGACAAAGACGGAGCTCGCAGTATCGCGCAATTGACGCCGCCTGGGTATCCGGGGAGCGATCGCATAAAAATCTTTTTCCGCGTTGACGAACAGCGCTTTTTGCGGATTACTGTGGAAGATTTGCTAACCAATGAAACTTTGTTAGAGGATAAACCAGTGGTGCAGTTAAGTTAAATATAGGACGTACGGTTGAAACCGCGTCTAGACAAAGGAAGTCCGCCTCCGCGGACTGAATGAAATCAAAAATTCCCACGCCCTTGAAGTGAATTTTGTCTCCATAAATGTAATTTTAACCGCTCACTCTTCAACCGGCGTCCGGCTTGTTTTGTCTGTATAGACGCGGTTTCAACCGCCGTTTGATCTACGAACCTATTAGTTAAATTTCAGATTTGTGCACCACTACAGGCGTCCCCACCGAGGCCCAATTGAACAGCCATTTAGCGTGATTTACAGCTACATTTGTGCAGCCGTGAGTGACGGGATTTCCAAACAAATTGTGCCAGTAAGCGCCGTGAATTGCATTACCGCCATCGTAATACATTGTATAGGGAACGTCGGGCACGTCGTAGTCTTCCCCAGTCATTCTAGTAACGCGATATTTGGTTTGGATGGCAAAGGTTCCCGTGCGGGTGGGAGTCGATGATTTGCCGCTGGAAATAGTCACCGCATAAACGGGTGTATTTCCTTCCCAAGCTATGAGTTTTTGTCTTGACAAATCAATTTCAATCCAGCGCTGACTGGATTGCTGCAACTGCATGATTCTATTGGCAATTATGTTGCGCTGTTCGCCTGCAAATGCAGGAATTTGTCCGCCACAAAATGCAGCAACTGTTAGGGCGCAGGCAACACATAAAGTTCCTGCGCGACGCAAGTAAGTTGAGTTGATAATCATGTTTATTCCTCACACCCAAGACGATTTGATAGTTTTAGATTGAAAAATTGAAGAATTGGGAAACTTTCACACCTGGTACTATTTTAAATTGTAGATTATAGATTTTAAATTGGGAAAGAGGGCTTAACAAGTTGTTAAGTTTTGGGTGAGAGTTTTGGCAATTTCGACGATCGCCCGCCAATCTCGATTTTGCACTAAGTGTTTGGGAAATAAGTCTCCGGCTAAACCAACGGCGATCGCCCCAGCGTCAATAAATACCTTGGCATTTTCCAGCGTCACCCCGCCCGTGGGAATCAAAGGAATGTCGCCCAGAGGGCCTTGCAGGCTTTTCAGGTAAGCAGCGCCTCCCAAGCCTGCGATCGGAAAAACTTTCACGCAGGTAGCACCTGCTTGCCACGCCGTCATAATTTCTGTGGGAGAAAAAGCACCAGGGACGATCGGCACTCTCGCATCAACTGCTGCTTGAATCATGCCTACATCGGTGTGCGGAGTAAACAGGAATTGAGCCCCGCAATCTATGGCTTGCTGCAACTGTTCTAAGTGTAATAAAGTGCCAGTACCAATACTAAAATCTGGCAATTCTGAGCGGAGTTGCGAAATTAATTCAGCGGCTTTGTGGGTATTCCAGGTAATTTCAATAAATTGGATTCCTCCTGCTGCTACAGATTTTGCCATCTGCCAAGCGACTTCCTGTTCGGATGAACGGATCACGGCGATCGCTCGGTGTTTTTTTAGTAGTGTCAACCAAGATTGATGATTCATGCTAACTCATTCTGACTAGGATATAATTTTAGTACACATTACAAAATTCGATATATGCCAAACTACAATATGCGCGGCGTTCAATTTTTAACAGACAATGAAGGCAACAAAACCGCTGCAATTGTTGACCTCAAAGAACACAGCGAATTTTGGGTTGACGTGTTGGCTGAATGTGGCGAACCGACAGACTTTCAGTTTTTAGTTGACGGCCAAGGCGAAAAAATTGCGGTGCTGCTTGACTTCGAGAAGCACGGCGAACTCTGGGAGGATGTTTATGACTCTTTGACTATTGAATCTAGACAAGATGAACCAAGAGTTCCCTGGGAAGAAGTTAAGCGCCAGCTTGAGGAAAAGGGTATGTTGAATGTCTGATTACTTGGTCATTACTGCACGTTCGGCTCAAAAAGACCTGGACGCTCTGCCCGTTGAAATCAGCAGTCGCATTTATCCCCAGATAAATGCTTTAGCCAGTGTGCCCCGTCCCCCAGGCTGTCTCAAGTTAAAGGGGAAGAAAAACGGCTGGCGAATTCGGGTGGGCGATTACAGGGTAATATACACCATAGATGACGACAGCCGCACGATCGATATCAGTAAAGTGCGTCACCGGCGAGAAGTTTACCAAGGGTGATATCAAGTCCGGTTATATCGAAATGATGCAGTGCGATCGCCCGATCGCTACCCCTCTAATCGCTGATTCATTGGACATTTGTGGAAAAAGCATACATATATCCATCGTTGCGGTGGATTGATTTACAGTATTTATGACGTACTGGACTAACCTTGCCGAGTGGCGTTCTCATTTCAAAAACTCCGCTTTCTCTGACCGTCAGCCTGCCGACGTGAGTGCCTGCAAACCTCCCAGAGGGGAGAATCGCACTTACCATGTCGCCAGTCCCAAACCCAAAAAACGTTTTGCACCGCGTTCTGTGCTTGACAGGAAATCCGTATTTATTGGTTGTACACATTTGACGGCTGCCCCATCCTTTAGCTGCAATTAACAACGGTTGATCCGTTAAAACTTGCAGCACTTCTACATTTCCTACACAAGCTGCATCCAGCCAATGAGTTTTAGCTAGTCCTAAACGAGTCCGATTGTACTTTGTTCTACCTCCAGTTGAAACTTCTATGGGCAATCCTGTTTGTTTAAGTTGTTGGAACAATGCCCAGCCGGTTGAATTCACAGCAGTTGCATCTTTCAAAGGTTGTGAGGCCTGTTTCAAAATACGGGACAGGATGTCAGGCTTTTTGAACAAGAAATCCCGAATATCTTGATTGCCTTTGGCTTGGTTGCACCCACGGCAGGCTAGGGTAAGATTGGAAACGCGATCGCTTCCCCCTTTTGATTTGGGGTGGATATGTTCTACCTCAAAAGGTACGTTTTCAACACCGCAATAGGCGCACTTTCTCCCCCACTTCGCTAACAAGTATTCTTTGACTTCATAGCCCGCAAGTTCCCCTTGCTGATACTCTTTGCCGGATATTTCGGGATTCTGCATTGCAAGTAAGTCAAATTTAACTAACTCTTGGGATATGCCTGTAATTGCGACGTATCGACGGATGCGGTTGACCCAAGTCACGATGTTTTTCACCCTAGATTCTAAGCTTGGTGGCAACCATCCAGGTGCTCTTGTGCGGTTCAGAAAACGTGGTTTGCGGTAACGAGTTTTGCGGTTGCGACGATTGCGACGAAGGTTGCGACGTGACTCTAAGTCATTTTTAATTTGTTGCCCGCGATGGCTCAAATGAGCCCCCCAGAGAACTTTATTACCGCTAACGATCGCCAGCCCAGTAGTTTTAGAACCTGGATCAATTTTTAATTGAGTCGGTTGCGTTTTTGGGTGAGAAACCGCATATTTCAGAATAATTGTGAACGGGTAACGGAGATACACAGCAGCTTGGGCTAGTTTTAACAATCGTCTTGCTTGTCCTGGTGCTACTAGCTCAAGTGGTTGTTTGTTGGTATCTAAAACGAATACAAAGTTAGACATGAAAGTCCTCTGATTGCTCAGGTTATGTTTTCCTCGCCAATGTTTTGATGGCTTGTTGGGTTAGAGACACTGACTTAACCAAATACATCTGTTTAATCTCTAACGACAGAGCTACAAGCTGGAAAGCACCCGTAGGTGTCATCACCCTCAAAACGTAGTATTCAAGATACTTAGGCTGGCTATTTGTCCAGTGTATGAACTAGCTGTTGAGTCTTGTCCACTGTTTGGTGAATAGCATTGCACAATGAAATTAAACAGCCGATCGCACCACAAAAAAATCGGGGCGATTCCAGACAATACCAGAAGCACCCCAATTATCGATTTTAAGCTTTAGATTAAATCTAAAATCTAAAATCCAAAATCTAAAATCAATTAGGCAATTGTCGCCATCTTGACATCGCTGTTAGCTAACAAATTTTGCAATTCATCAGCATCGACAGTTTCCTTGTCAACTAGCATATCTGCCAAGGCGTTCAGCACGTGGCGGTTGCCGACGAGCACGTCTTTAGCGCGCAGGTAAGCTTGCTCTACCAACAAGCGGACTTCATCGTCGATCGTAGCTGCGGTTTCTTCAGAAAAGTCCCGTTCGGCCATGATATCGCGACCCATGAACATATTCCCTTGTTGGCGACCGAGAGCTACAGGCCCTAGCCGATCGCTCATTCCGAAGCGAGTTACCATTTGGCGTGCTACTCTTGCCACTTGTTGCAAGTCGTTGGAAGCGCCAGTTGTGACTTCTTCCTCACCGAAGACAATCTCTTCAGCAATGCGGCCGCCCAAGGCTACCGCCATTTGATTTTGCAAGTAAGAGCGAGAATACAAGCCAGAATCCATGCGATCTTCGCTAGGTGTGAACCAAGTCAAACCACCAGCGCGGCCGCGGGGGATAATGCTGATTTTCTGTACGGGATCGTAGTCGGGCATCAGGGCACCGACTAAAGCGTGACCGGCTTCGTGGTAAGCTACTAAGGTTTTGCGTTTTTCGCTCATCACGCGGTCTTTCTTTTCGGGGCCGGCGAGGACGCGATCGATCGCATCGTTGACTTCATCCATCGAGACTTCGGTCAAATTGCGACGGGCTGCCAAAATTGCTGATTCGTTGAGCAAGTTAGCCAAATCCGCACCTGTGAAACCGGGTGTCCGGCGGGCGATTTTTTCCAAATCCACATCTTTTGACAAGGTTTTGCCGCGGGCGTGAACGTTGAGAATTTCCAGGCGGCCGGAGAAATCGGGGCGATCGACCACAACTTGGCGATCGAAGCGACCTGGACGTAGCAGCGCAGCATCCAGCACGTCGGGGCGGTTAGTAGCAGCAATCAAAATGATGCCAGTATTGCCTTCAAAACCGTCCATTTCGGTCAGTAACTGGTTCAGGGTTTGTTCCCGTTCATCGTTACCACCGCCCAAACCAGCTCCGCGCTGGCGGCCTACGGCGTCAATTTCATCAATAAATACGATACAAGGAGCGTTTGTTTTAGCTTGTTCAAACAAGTCGCGGACGCGGGAAGCACCGACACCGACGAACATTTCGACAAATTCCGAACCGGAAATGCTGAAGAAAGGAACACCTGCTTCTCCGGCGACTGCTTTGGCGAGCAAGGTTTTGCCTGTTCCGGGAGGGCCGACTAACAGCACGCCTTTGGGGATTTTAGCTCCGACTGCGGTGAAGCGATCGGCATTTTTCAGGAAGTCCACGACTTCAGCGAGTTCTAGCTTGGCTTGTTCGATGCCGGCTACATCGCCGAAAGTCACCTGAGTTTGAGGCTCCATTTGGACTCTAGCTTTCGATTTGCCGAAGTTCATGGCTTGATTGCCGGGCCCGTTTTGGGCGCGCCGCACCAGGAAAAACAGTCCCACCAAGAGCAGGATCGGGAAGAACAGGCTGCTGAGGGCTTTTACCCAGAAGCCTTCGTCGTTTTGGGGCAGAACTGAAATATCTACCTTATTTTTGGTCAGGATGTTAATCAGTTCGGGGTCGTTAGGCAGGTTGACAATTACCTTGCTGCCGTCCTGAGCCGTTACGAGAGCTTTACTGCGATCGGAACTGATATTTATTTTGTCTACTCTGTTGCCTTCGACTTCCTGAATGAATTGACTGTACTTCCAAACTTCCCTACTTGGGGGCTGTTTGTCAAAAAATGCAGTGGCTAGGGCAATGACTACAATAGCCAGCAGTGCGTACAGTCCAGCGTTTCTCCAGCGTTTATTCACCGAGGTCGATCCTCCTAATTATTTAGTCCCTGTGATTTGGGAATTTTTATTTATGTTCATCAATCTTAACGTATTTGTAACTTGTTTTTGTGTTGTCAGGAATCCCGGCAAGGGCGATCGCTCGTCTGAAGTAGTGGAAACCGAACTGCCCTGAAAGCCGTCAGGAGATGGGAGTGCTTTACTAAGGAGTCACATATAGCATAAATTAAAACTTGTCAAGCCTTTAGTCGAAGTAATCTTGAGGGGGCGGACTCCTGATAAGATCAGTCCTGGACGCACGGGTGGCCAGAAACCGGGTTTTTTTACGAAAATCCTTCGTTGGAGTCGCGAGATTAGGCAAAAAACCCGGTTTCTTTGGTAGGAATACGTCCAGGACTAAAGATATCTGAGTCAGGGCTGCATTGGTGTAGGATGTTCCTGTTTATTCACTCTTCATATATAACGATCGACCCTTGAGAAACCGTCTGAAGATTTCAAGACTCAGCATTAAAACAGTCTAGCCTACCCCATTGCCATCACTTGGCAACATTAAAAATTGAGTAAAGCGGGAGAGATATTCGGCCTTCCAATACAGACAGTCAATTAAACAACCTTGTAAGTTTAGATAATCAAAATGAAGTGCAATATTTGTGATTCTCCAACAAACAGCTTGGCTGCGGCTACGGTACTAAAAAAATATAACGTTGAGTATTTTCAATGCTCAAATTGTGGATTTGTTCAAACCGAGGAA
Source organism: Microcoleus sp. PH2017_24_DOB_U_A (assembly GCF_020738205.1). Taxonomy (NCBI): domain Bacteria; kingdom Bacillati; phylum Cyanobacteriota; class Cyanophyceae; order Oscillatoriales; family Microcoleaceae; genus Microcoleus; species Microcoleus sp. PH2017_24_DOB_U_A. Next base: position 35,619 of record NZ_JAEQCT010000018.1, on the reverse strand, counting down.
CCGTACTGGCTTGAGGAGGCTTATTCAGAAGCCATAGCTAGCAGCGACGTGGGAATGTTATCCAGAAGCACGATGTTCTCCACCGCAGCCAATAATATTATTTTTAATTTGTTTAATCACCGCGCTAATTTTTTAGACTACGGGGCCGGCTACGGTGTATTTGTTCGGATGATGAGAGATTTAGGATTTGATTTTTCATGGCATGATAAATATTGCAAAAATATATTTGCACAAGGATTTGAGGCTGACGAAAATAGCAGATTACCCTACGAATTAGTCACAGCATTTGAAGTATTTGAGCATTTTGTTGACCCGCTGTCGGAGATCGAAAAAATCTTCAAATATTCTCGCAATATTTTATTCAGTACCAGATTGCTGCCAGCCAACAATCCCCAGCCCAGCGAATGGTGGTACTATGCCCTAGATGAAGGTCAGCACATTTCTATTTATACCACCAAGGCACTGTCTATAATTGCCGAGAAATTCAATTTAAATTTTTACTCTAACGGCGATTCTTTGCACCTCTTGACAGAAAAGGAAATCCCGCATCAACTTTTTCAAAGCTTATCATATTGCCAAGAGCCGGAATTGAAAAAAGCCTCATTACTCCAACATGATTACGAGGCAGCTTTGAGAAAAATTGCCGACAGAGAGAACCGCAAATCAATGATAACTCCAGCAGCCCTATCTCCTAAAAATTTAAAAAAGATTGTGATTGACGGCGTATTTTATCAGCTTAACAGCACCGGCATTGGTCGCGTCTGGACATCGCTGCTAGAAAACTGGGCAGAAAATGGTTTTGCTAAACAAATTCTAGTTCTTGACAGAGCGGGAACCGCCCCCAAAATTCCCGGCATCCAGTACCGGAATGTAGCCCGCTACGACTACAGCCAAACCGATGCAGACCGCCAAATGCTACAGCAAATCTGCGATGAAGAAAATGCAGACTTGTTTATTTCTACTTATTATACAACGCCTTTGTCAACGCGATCGGTATTCATGACCTATGACATGATTCCCGAGTTGATGGGACAAAATCTTGCTCATTCCGAGTGGAGAGAAAAGCATTCCGGTATCCGCCACGCCTCAGCCTACATAGCTATTTCAGCAAATACAGCCCGCGATTTAGTTAAGGTTTTTCCGCAGATATCCTCAGCTTCTGTAGCTGTAGCGCACTGCGGAATAGACGCCAATTTCTCGCCAGCCGATAGAGAAGAAATCGCAGGTTTTAAGTCAAAGTACGGCATTGCTAAACCCTATTTTCTTTTGGTAGGCGAGAGGGTAGGCTGGCATGGTTACAAGAATGGGATATTATTCTTCAAAGCCTTTTCTCAACTTGCCAATAAGTTTGACTTTGATCTAGTCTGCACAGGCGGCAAACCTGTATTAGAACCCGATCTGCAATTGTATTGTTCTGGAATCACTGTCCGCACGCTGCAACTAAGCGATAGCGAATTGAGAGTTGCTTATTCGGGTGCTGCGGTATTAGTTTATCCGTCGAAATATGAAGGCTTTGGATTGCCAGTCGTCGAAGCCATGGCTTGCGGTTGTCCAGTCATCACTTGTCCAAACGGTTCGATTCCAGAAGTAGCAGGAAAAGCAGCGGTTTATGTAGATGGCGATGATGTCAGCGGGCTTGTCAATGCTTTGCGGGAAATACAGAAGCCTGCTGTCCGCAACTCATTAATTGCGGCGGGGTTAGAGCAAGCTAAGAAGTTTTCCTGGTCGAAAATGGCTGCAACTGTTAGCTCTGTTTTGGTTCAAGTAGCTGAGCATTCCCTTCAACCGCAAGCCGATCCAGCCTTACAGAGCGAATTATCGAATTATGACACATCGCAGCCTGTCCCGTCAGCTTTCAAAGTATCTGCGATCGTTTCTACCTACAATTCCGAAAAATTTATTCGCGGCTGCTTGCAAGACTTGGTAGATCAAACGCTGTACAAACAAGGCGAACTGGAAATCATTGTAATTAACAGCAACTCCGAACAGAACGAAGGAGAAATTGCACGGGAGTTTCAATCGAGATATCCCAACATAATTTATTGCCGGATACCACAGCGAGAAACCATTTATGCAGCTTGGAATAGAGGAATCGAGATGTCGCGCGGCAGATACATTACTAATGCGAACGCCGACGACAGACACCGCCCCGACGCATTGGAAATCATGGCTAATTATTTGGACTCGCAACCAAAAACTGCTCTGGTTTACGGCGATCAATTAATTACGAATGTTGTTAATGATACCTGGGTTGCGACGCAAGCTCAAACGCGGTGGAATTGGCCGGACTTTTCCTATGGGGAACTGGAACGACGCTGCATCATGGGTTCTGCGCCAATGTGGAGAAAATCGCTACACGAAAAACACGGCTATTTCCGAGCAGAATTGACGGCGGCTGGCGATTACGAATTTTGGTTGCGGGTGGGAAAAACCGAAAATATGTTCCGCATCCCGGAAATAATTGGGCTTTACTACCACAACGAGCAAGGTTTAGAACATGGTTCAGGGCGATCGCAACAAGAAACGCTTAAGATATGGAATGAATACGGCATCATCCGCCGAGGTATCAAACCCGCCACTACCCTCCCCGTTGCAATCTCTCCGTCACAGCTAAACGCCATGCCCTACCGCACGCCCGAACCAGCACTCGTCAGCATCATCATCCCCTGCTACAACCACGCCAATCTACTCAGAGAAGCTGTTGAAAGTGTTGCCAATCAAACCTATCAAAATTGGGAGTGCATCATTGTCAACGACGGTAGCACCGATGATACCAGCAACTTCGCAAATTATTTAATTCAATTGTATCCTCAAAAAGCGCTGCGCCTCATCGACAAACCCAACACGGGGCCCGCTGATTCCAGAAATGTTGGCGTTCAGAATTCCTCAGGAAAATTCATTTTATTCCTAGATGCTGATGATAAAATTCATCCCAAATTTCTGGAGGAGTGCGTTGAAGTTTTATCAGCGAAACCGGAGGTGGGTTTTGTCTATACAGATGTGCAGCACTTCGGCGCCAACTGCGATTTAGTTATCCACGGTGACTTTGACCCCAATAAATTTTTGAGAGACAATCAAGCCCCCGCTACTTCTTTATTTAGAAGAGAAATTTACGAGCAAGTAGGCGGCTTGAAAAAAGTGATGAAGCTGGGATGCGAAGATTGGGAATTTTGGATTTCTGCCTATGAAAAAGGCTGGTTAGGCGATCGTTTGCCTCAGCCTTACCTCTACTACAGGCAACACGGCGACGGCTCTAGCAGAACCCAAAAAATGGCGGGAGAACGCGCAAAATTAGACTTGATGAGGGCTACAATTGTTCGCCTGCACTCTCAACTTTACAAACCCGAAGAAGTGCGTTGGTCAGAAAAAGTTTTGCAACAACACGGTAACTTAATTGCTGATGAATTAGCTCAGCTTAATAAACCCGAACAGTTTTTAGCTTCCCTTCCTCAATACCTGGGAGAGTATCAAAAAGACCAAACGAATCAAGTTGCTCTCGCTCACATCCGCCACAGCCGCCGACAACTTGCCGATTATTTTGTGAATCTGCCCGCAGAACAACTAGAAACTGCCTACTCCGGTGAGGCAGGTAAGGCACATCAAATGCTGCTTAACAGCACTATCAAATATGAAGCAATCACAGATACTGAACAAAGTTTAATCGGTCAACTAGAAACACATCTATCCCAGGGAATTAAAACTCTGAAAGATGTTAGCTACTTACTAGCAGCCTCTCTCTACCGTCGTGCCGATCAGTTATTGCTAAAGTATGAAAATGCAGCTATACCCAATTGGTTTGTTAACGACTATCTGAAGTTTATGTTTGCCGCGCCGACGCTCTTTCAAGAACTAGGAGAGGCTGACAATTATTGCCGCTACGTTCAGGGATGGGTTAGTTACGTACACCGCAATATATTCCAAAACCAAAATTCACAAATTTGGCAGGAAATTGCCTGGTTTTTCACTCAAACCGCTAACTTTATCCCTTTGTATTTCAATAGCGAAAATCTCAAGCAAGTCTACACCAAACGGGCAGAAATTATTGAATTTGCGATGAAAAATCGCGGGGCTGCCATTGATTGCATTTTTCCGGCGAGGCCTGCAAACAGACAGAAAATTCGCGTCGGAGTTCTGACTAAGCATTTCGGGGCGATGACGGAAACTTTCGCGACTTTGCCTGCTTTTGAATATCTGAATCGAGATCAGTTTGAAATTATTTTGTATGCTATCAATTTGGATGGTAATAAATTAGAACAGTATTGCCAGAGTCGCGCGGATAGGCTGGTGCAATTGCCGAGTGATTTGCCGAGTCAAGTTCAGGCTATCCGCGCTGATGACTTAGATATTCTGTTGGTTGCTACGAATATTACTGCTGTCACTCATCCGATTAGTTTGCTGGCGCAGCATCGATTGGCGCGGGTACAAACTACTTGTTTTAATTCTCCTGTGACTACGGGAATGCGCCACGTTGACTATTATATTGCTGGCAAGTTGATGGAACCTGGCATTGAGGGACGCGCGCATTATCGCGAGGAATTAGCAACTATTGACGGCTTGGGTTGCTGTTTTAGCTATACTCTGGAACCCTATACTCCTAATGTTCAACTGACTAGAAATAGCCTGGGGATTTCTGAGGAATCGGTTGTGTTTGTTTCGAGCGCTAATTTGTATAAGTTGGTGCCGGAGTTAAGGGAAACTTGGGCGAAGATTCTGGCGGCTGTTCCTAATTCTATCCTGTTTTTAATGCCTTTTGGCCCTAGCTGGACTAATTATTATCCTGGGGCGGCTTTTGTGAATAATATGCAAGGGATTTTTGCGAAGTATGGGATTGATAGTAAGCGTTTGCGGGTGGTGAAGGCTTTGCCGAATCGTGCGGATGTCAAGGAAGTTTTGAAGTTGGGTGATGTTTATTTGGATTCTTATCCCTATGCGGGGACTACTTCTCTTGTGGATCCGCTGGAGGTGGGATTACCGACTGTTGTCAGGGATGGTGATACTTTACGATCGCGCATGGGAGCAGCAGTGGTACGATCGCTCTTGATGCCCGATTTAATCGCCCGTGACGAGGCATCCTACATTCAGCTAGCCGTCAATCTCGCCACAAACCCGCAACTGCGGCAGCAAAAACGCCAGGAAATTCAGGAAAAAATGCAGGGCAATCCCGCCTGTTTTGACAGTGTGGCATACTCGGGGGCGATCGCGAAACTATTCCAAGAACTCTTTAGCAACTGGCAAACTAGCCACCTAGAAGCCTCGCGCAGCTTGCAGGATAGCATTCCCAAACAGCCAGACTTGGGCGATAAACTCTTGCATAACGTCCAGCTTTACCAAAGAAACTCATCAAACATCTCAGCAATATCCGAACTCCGCCAAATCCGCAAACAAATCGCTGATTTCTGGCTAAATGTTCCCACCGAAAACCTAGAAGCCACCTATAAAAGTGCTGACGGTAAAAGCTATCAAATGCTGCTGCATAGCTACTTTCAACATCAAGCGATGATGGAAGGCGAACAAATATTTTTGCAGCAACTAACCCAGATTAGCAAAGGATTAGTCCATCCTAAAGCTGTCAACGCCTTGCTCGCAGCAATGCTATATTTCCCGCCGGGAACCATGCGGATTCCCGACGCTCGCAACCGCTTGCCGCACTGGTTAATCGGCGATTACGAACAAGTTTTTGAAACAGAAGATACCGTCGAGAAGGAGTCAAGTTCTGACTTACTCGCTCAATACATTCAATCCCCGCAATTTGCAAATCAACTATTAGGATGCGTCAATCTTTACCGGATCGATCCGTCAGACGAATCGGTAGTTTTGGAACTCCGCCAAATCCGCAAACAACTGGCTGATTTTTGGCTAATTGTTCCCACAGAAAAACTAGAAAATGTTTACCGAGGGGAAGTTCGCAAAGCATATCAAGCAATACTTAGCTGCGGCTTGCAAGCCAAATCAATGACTGAAGCCGAACACAACTTTTTGCAGCAAGTGACCGAAATTAGCAAAGGGTTAGTGCATCCTCAAGCTATCAATGCTTTGCTGGGTGGAATGCTGTACTTTGTACCAGGAAAAATGCGGGTTGCTGACGCTCACACCCGCTTGCCACACTGGTTGATTGACGATTACGAAAAAATCTTTGAAATCCCATTCGCGGACAATCAACAAACGATTGTCAACCAAGATTATCTCCCGCAGTTTCTCAATCAATTAACTGCTGCTGTGAATCTTTATGAAATTGACCCGACGGCGGAAATGGTAATAGCAGATTTGCGGGAAATTCGCAAGCAAATTGCTGATGTGTGGCTGAAGGTTTCCGGCGAACAACTTGAACTTTTGTACCGGAGCGATTTCGGTAAAGGTTACAAGGCAATGCTCGGGAGCGGATTTATTAACGAGCCGCTTACTGATACTGAACGTGCTGTTTTGAATTCGTTGGTGGGTGAGTTGAGTAAAGGGTTTGGAATGCCTCAGGCTGTGAATTATTTGTTGGCGGCGAGGCTGTTTTGTCGCGCTGGACAGTTGCAAGTTCAGGATGCGGATAGTTGTTTGCCTGAATGGTTGTTTGAGGATTACGAGCAGTTTGTTGGGGGTGCGATCGAGCTTGCTGTGAAGTAAACGGCTCTACAGCAGATTGCAGGTGCATGGAGTACAATTTAAATCTTAAGCACCTGCGAAACTCGTTGACAAACTGTCGCTGCTGCACTAAAACCCTAACCAACCTCGGAGAGATTTCTCCAGTCGCTCAGCATCAGAATCTGCTAATTTGCCAATCGTTCTTACAACTAAGCTTTCATGTACTGTATACAAACCTCGCTTGACTGCTGTAGCCACATTTAACCCTGCTATTGACCATTCAGCGAGTACGAACTCACCCTCAATTAAGGATGCAGTTTTGCTTGTCAATGGCACAATCATAATGTCTTGAGATACGTGTGGCGCACTCAAAACAATTGCTGGTCTTACCTTAGAACTAGACAAGTCTGAAAAGGGATATATAACCAAAATTATGTCATTTTTAGAGTAGCTGGGCATAGACATCATCCTCAGTATTATCCCAAACTGTATCTAGTGATGTTTGACTGGCTTGAAGCCAAAACTCAGCTTCTTCATCAGGTAAGAGTGTTACTAATACTTTTGCCCCTTCGGGTAACTCTGATAACTCCAGCAGTTCAATTTTCCCTTGTCGAACAGTAGCCCAAAGTGTTTTCAGCATATCCACCTCATAAACTGTGCTTTACGCAATTTGCAGATTTCTGATACATTGTCGCACAATTACAACCTAAAACACATAGATCGAGGAAGTATTTAAGCCTGATTTAGGATTAATTCAAGACGAGTTCTGGACGTTGTGGCTCAAACAAAGGGCGAGTTACCTGACGCAGCAGCACTGTTTCTAAACTACCTTCTACTACATCTGCTGCTTCTATTTCTAATTCGCCCCACAAAAATCGATCGCCTTTATTTGGTATTTTACCGAAATTGTGGATCGCGAATCCGGCGATTGTTTGGTACGCTTGGTTGGTTGGCAGGTTTAACCCGAGTTTTTCGTTAACTGCTGTTACTTCCCAGACGCCGGAAATTATGGCTGAATGAGCATCTTTTTGAACGAGAGTTGCTTCGGAAGCTGGTAGCAGCGATTCTGACTGTTTACTGGTAATCCAACCTGTCAGCAGCCGCACCGTACCGTTGAGAATTGCTAGCAGCGGCCAGAGTATTTTCGAGCAGATTTCGAGGGCGGGCATCAGTAACAAAGCTGTGCGTTCTGGGGCGTGGGTTGCTAATACTTTGGGGATGAGTTCTCCTAATACTATCTCGATGTATGTAACGAAGATGAAAGCTACGGGAACTGCGATCGAATGCGCCGTCAGCATCGCGGGAAAATGACCGATCGGCAATTTGTCGATCCAGGGCTCGATCCAGTGTACAGTCGCACCCTCGCCCAACCATCCCAACAGCAGACTTCCGGCTGTTGTGCCTGTTTGAGTCACCGACAGGTAATGCGGTATGTTGTTCTGCGCTTGATGGACGAGTTCGGCGGTTTTCGCGTTTGGGCGATCGCGCAACTGGGCGAGTTGGCGGATTTGATGGCGATCGGCTGATACTAATGCTAGTTCTGACGCCACAAAAAACGCGATTAAAAGTGTTAAGCCCAGCAACATTGCTAATCTCAGCAGTGTTTCGGCGACTTCTATTTCCAGACAAGTAAGGTTATTCAAGATAGATATCTAATCTGATAGATGTTTAGGTTAATCATTTCATCTTAGCTTGCAATTCAGATAGATTGACGGCTCCACATATCGGATATCCGCACTACGGGTCTTCGTAAGGTGTGCATTGCACACCCTACAAATAGATAAAAAAAGCAATTTGCCATCCATAAATCTATCTTCTGGCCGACGAGAAAAAACTCATAACATATTACAATGCCTTTGTGAAGCATAAGTATAAGGAAACCAAAGGTAGTGAACTTAAAAACAGTCATATCGCTGCTAAAACAAACTTTTACTGAATGGCAAGAAGATAAAGCACCAACCCTAGCCGCCGCCCTAGCCTATTACACAGTTTTTTCCCTCGCCCCGCTGCTAATTATCGTAATTGCGATCGTCGGTTTAGTCTTTGGTGCAGACGCAGCCCAAGGTCAAATCGTCGCCCAACTCCAAAGTTTAATCGGCAAAGATGGCGCTCAAACTGTCCAAGAACTAATCCTTAAAGCTTCCGAACCCAAGTCGGGAATGATTGCTACTATAGTTGGTCTCGCTACACTTTTGTGGGGCGCTTCCAATGTATTTACTAACCTCAAAGAAGCTCTCAATACTATTTGGAATGTTTCACCGCCTCCGGGACGCGGCATTTGGGGATTTTTGCAAGACCGCGTATTGTCTTTTGCGATGATTTTAGGCATCGGTTTTTTACTGCTAGTATCTTTAGTCCTTAGCGCCATTTTAGCTGCCGTCAGCTATTGGTTGAACGGCTGGTTGCAGTTACCTGTTGGTATTTGGCAGATTGTGGACTTTGCTATCTCGTTTGGCGTAGTTACGCTGCTTTTTGCCTTAATTTACAAACTTTTGCCCGATGTCGATCTTGCCTGGAATGATGTTTGGATCGGCGCCGCCATCACCTCAATGCTGTTTACGATCGGCAAATCCCTAATAGGAGTTTACCTGGGAGGTAGCGGTATTGCCTCTACCTACGGTGCTGCTGGATCGTTCGTAATTATCCTGCTTTGGATTAATTATTCCGCTCAAATTCTGTTCTTAGGTGCCGAGTTTACCCAAGTTTGGGCTAACCGATACGGCTCTCGAATGCGAGGTTCGCGAAATAATACCCTGCACAGCGAAAAGGGGGAATCCTCCACACGCAAACATCGAAAAAATTCTTAACATTTGACAATTGGGAAATTTGAGGTTAAAGTCTATCCCCGGCTTTGATAAAAGCAAGAGCGAAGCAGCCAGAAAGCGGAAGGCGGAAGGAAATAAAAATTTTGAAGGCAATAATTTATCTTTCTCTTCGAGCGCCATGTCAAATTCTGTCTTTGGGAAGATTTACTTCTGCTTTCTCCACAGTTCAAATTATTTATCGCGACAGGTGAAAATTTTACCTCCGACTGACTGGATCGGCTCGAACAGCAAGCTGAAAGCTGGTTCGAGTTTGACAACTGCTCAAATCCGGGAAATTATCTTCACCCTCGTTCATTTCCATTTAGATTATCTAGAGTTTTAGCTGCTGCTGGTCTCTGTCAGCAGAAGGAAGTCGTTTGTCAATTTTTCCAGTGAAATTATCCCTGAGGGATGATTTATCGATCGCCTATTTTGACTTTAATAACAATTAGCAGCTACATTTCATTCCCCGCGCAGTAGCCAAAATCGCACATTAATCGGCTTTCAACAGTTGACAGTTGACAGTTGACAGTTGACAGTTGACCCCAAGAGAGCAACGTCTACCTAAAAGGAAAAGGATTGGAGTAATGAATAGTCTGATTTTAATTTCTCCCTCACTCGTGTTCCGGCTTTCAACCAATTCTTTCTGGTAAGTTTTTTTAAATTTTGGTAAACAATCATGATTTCATTAACAAAAAAACGCATCGCCCTGATCTCGGTACACGGCGATCCGGCTGTGGAAATTGGCAAAGAAGAAGCGGGCGGGCAAAACGTTTACGTGCGTCAAGTAGGAGAATCTTTGGCGAAACAAGGATGGCAAGTTGATATGTTCACCCGCTCATCCGATCGCGAACAAGCAAGCATTGTCCAGCACAGCCCCAATTGCCGGACAATTCGCCTCGTAGCAGGGCCGCAAGAATTTATTCCCCGCGATGCACTTTACGGATATTTGCCAATTTTTGTTCGCGAATTTCAGAAGTTTCAGTTAGAGTCAGGCTTTCAATATCCCTTAGTTCACACGAATTACTGGCTGTCTTCTTGGGTGGGAATGGCGTTGAAAAAATCGCAACCCCTGCGACAAGTTCATACTTACCATTCTTTGGCAGCAGTAAAATATAAGTCGGTTTCGACAATTCCGATGATTGCCAAAACCAGGCTGCACGTGGAAAAAACTCTTCTGGAAACAGCCGATCGCGTGGTGGCTACCAGTCCCCAAGAAAAAGAGCACATGAGGTCTCTGGTGTCCTCAAAAGGCAATATAGACATCATTCCCTGCGGTACCGACACTCAGCAGTTTGGGTCGATCGCGCGATCGGAGGCCCGCCGCCAGTTGGGAATAGCGCCAGAAACCAAAGTGGTGTTGTACGTCGGCCGTTTCGACCTCCGCAAGGGCATCGAAACCTTAGTCCGCGCCGTAAGTATGTCGGCGCTGCGAGGCAAAGGGGATTTAAAACTGATCGTTGGCGGTGGCTGGCGCGAGGGGGAATGCGACGGAAAAGAGCGCGATCGTATCGGCAGCATCGTTGAAGAATTAGGCTTAAGCGACATTACCAGCTTTCCGGGCGGCTTGAGCCGAGACATTCTCCCCGCCTACTACGCCGCCGCCGATGTCTGCGTCGTTCCCAGCCACTACGAACCCTTCGGTTTAGTCGCCATTGAAGCGATGGCCTGCCGCACGCCCGTAGTCGCCTCCGACGTGGGAGGGCTGAAATATACCGTAGTGCCGCGAGAAACCGGTTTGCTGGCGCCGCCGAAAAATGAAGCAGCCTTTGCAAGTGCGATCGATCGGCTGTTAGTTGACTCAGTATGGCGCCAGCAACTCGGACAAGCAGGCAGAATGCGCGTCCAAGCCAATTTCAGTTGGGACGGTGTGGCCTCCCAACTCGGTCAACTTTACACTCAACTGCTCGAAAAAGCGGCGATGAAACTTGACCCCGTGAGCGCTTAGTAGTATCACTTAGTATGGTTGAAGCCTGTTTCCCTCGATCCCTATCCATCTCATCTATAAACTGGGAACCTTCAACTAGAAGTGATATGAGGAGGTACTCTTGTACGCATCAGAACATCTGGGAAGACATCTGCTTCGTATGTCCGACCAAGAGCTAATTCGTCTGTGGGTAAACCGCAAATCTACCCCCAGCAAGCGCTTTAGCTGGCAGGCCGCCAACGGTTTTCAACTGTTTGTAGAAAAACCTTTGGCAGAAGTGACTCTGACAGATATCCAGACTTTCGCCGCAGCGATGAGGGCTCGCAAAGTTCCACCCCGTTTCTACAAGCAAACCTTGCTAGCTCTAAAATCGCTGTTCGCCTTCGGCCAGCAAACCGGAATCTTGCCCGCAGCTATCCCCCTCTACGCGTGGCCGGTGCGAGAGCACAGCCAGCAGTCCAAACGACTCCGTTTGAGGCTGGGGTGGGGTTTGTGCATTTGTTTGTGCTTTTTTTTGGGTAGAATGACCCCGAAACTTTGGGGGCAAACAGTCTCGGCAGAAATGTCGCCACCTCCAAAACGCCTGACTGCCTCGGCAGAAAGCTCGCCGGCTTCAGCATCAGAAGCGTTGCCGAAAGTTGCAACTGACGAGCCACCAGACAAAGGAGATCGGAACGACGATAACGAGGATAATATTGAGCGCGATCGGGTAAAAGCATTTCTCGACACCATCGCCAGCGCCGAAGGCACCGCTGCTGCCGATGGCTACCACACCCAGTACACAGGAACCAAATTTGCCAGTTTCAGCGACCATCCCAGGGAAATGAGATGTGGCCGCCGCTACGGCAAAAAACTCTGTTCCGACGCTGCGGGGCGGTATCAGTTTCTCAGCACAACTTGGGACAGATTCGCCAAAAAATTCGGTGTCAAGGATTTCAGTCCAGAAAATCAAGACCTAATGGCTATAGAGTTAATTCGAGAACGAGGTGCATTAGAAGATATAAAAGCGGGTCGATTGGAGCCAGCAGTCAGAAAACTCGCTTACATCTGGCCTTCTTTTCGGCGTTTTGGCGGTTCCGTGGACTCGTCGCTGCCCAAACTCGAAAAAATGTATCGGCACAATTTAGGGATTTATCGCCCAGGATTGGTTGTTAGCAATTAGTTGACAGTCCGAGGACGAGTTGGAATTTGCGATTTTGGATAAAATTTTGAGTTCCAAAATTCAAATTTGGGGAGTTATGGGTGATGTCTATTTTTGGGGAAACTAGAGGGAAGAATGAGCAATTTCCATTACCTATTATCAATATAATTTATCTGTCAACTGTCAACTGTCAACTGTCAACTGTTTAAGCTAATTTTCCATCTTCCATGTTAACGATGCGATCGGCAATATCCAAAATTCGGTTATCGTGGGTCACTAACAAAATAGTACAACCTTGCTCTTTAGCAAGTTTCTGCATCAAATTGACCACTTCGCGCCCGGATTTGCTGTCCAGGGCGGCTGTCGGTTCATCAGCTAAGACAATTTGCGGGCGACTAACTAAGGCACGGGCGATCGCAATTCTTTGTTTTTGTCCGCCCGACAAGTCATCGGGATAATAGTTCAGCCTATCTTCTAGTCCTACTAATTCTAGCATTTGCCCAGAGCGATCGCGCATTTCGACACGGGACAAATTGCCGTGAACTTCCAAACCCATTTGGACATTTTGCAGCGCCGTCAAACTGCGGTGCAAGTTGTGGGCTTGGAAAATATAGCCAATGTTACGCCGCGTCTTTACTAATTTATCTTGGCTGGCATTGCACATCTCTTGACCGAGAATTTTCAGACTGCCAGATTGACCCGATCGCAATCCGCCAATCAATGTCAAAAGCGTGGTTTTTCCCGAACCGGAAGGCCCGGTCATCAGGACAATTTCACCTGCATATATTTCTAGGTTGATATCAAAAAGTACCTGTTTTTGCAGTTGACCTTGACCAAAGTAGTGGTCGAGTTTGTGCATGGAAATTACAGGCTCGGAAATCTGTAGGTTGGTGGTTGTGGGGTTAACAAGAGTGGATTTCATAAGTTAAGGATTCGGATTTTTTTAACCACAGAGGGCGCAGAGAACACAGAGAAAGATCGGAGAGAGATGAATAATTGGGATTAAAAAATGTCGGCGGGGTCGGCTGCTTGCAGTTTACGAGTGGCAATAGCTCCTGAAATACTGCACATAACCATGTTCAAAATTAATACTGCTAATGCTCGACCTATGGTCATGTATAAGGGTAAATTTGTAGCTTGACGAGTCACATGATATAGTGCTACAGAGACTCCTACTCCAGGTAAAAAACCGAGGACAGAAAGAATAATAGCTTCTTCAAAAACAATGCCGAGCAAGTAAATATTGCGGTAGCCCATTGCTTTGAAAGTAGCGTATTCTGCCATATGGTCGCTGACATCGGTTGACAGAACTTGATAAACGATAATTACTCCTACTACGAAACCCATCGCTACACCCAAGTTAAAGACAAAGCCGATCGCAGTATTTTTAGCCCAATAATTTTTCTCGAACTCGATAAATTCTTGTTTGGTCAAAACCTTGACATCCGACGGCAAATATGCTTTTAAAACTTGTTGGACTTGCAGCGAGTCAGCACCGGGTTGCAGTTGAATTAATCCGGCATTTACGCTTGCAGAATCCTGTCGGGGAAACAGGCGTAGATAATTTTGATCGCTGGTGATTAAAGCTCCGTCAGCGGCAAAAGATGCTCCAACTGTAAATAAACCGCCGATCGCAATTGTGCGCCGATCGATCTCAGTTTTAACAGATTGTCCCTGATTAATTTGGGCGATAGACCCTTGATAATCTCCCCTTGAAGCTCGGTCAAATAACACAGTATCCGGCAATTTAATCAAGTTCAAATTTTTGTTGACTTCTGGCAGGTCAAATGCAGGGCGATCGGGATTAAATCCCAACACCATAATCGACGTTTCCTGCCTAGTTTCGGGATTTTTCCAGTTGGCAATTTTCACGTAAAGTGGATCGGCTGATTTCACACCAGGTACATTCATCGCCTGATATAATCTGCGTCTTGGGAAAGAAGATAAATTCAGCAAATTCCGGCCTTGGGGATTCATCAAAACTAAGTCTGTTTGCAAAGTTTGGTGCAGGCGCGTATTGCTACTGTAAAGCGCATTTTGAAATCCCAACTGCATGAACATCAAAACGTCAGCAAAAGCAATTCCTGCTACTGCAACCGCCATTCGTCCTTTGTCGTGACTCAGTTGCAACCATCCGAGAGGAGTTCTGTTTCTTAACTGTTGTAAAGGTTTAATTAGTCCAATCATATCTCTCTTCTCTTCCTCTGTTTTCTCTGTGTCCTCTGCGCTCTCTGCGGTTAAAAAAATCTTAATTCTTAATTCCCGCCGATCGCAACTTTGACTTGCAAATTGGTCAATCCCGCTACTTTCTGACTGGAAGCGGCATCCAAACGCACTTTCACTTCCACAATTCGAGCATCAATATTCGCAGAAGGATCGGTGTTAACAATGTTTTGCCGCTGCACCTGCAAACCGATATATTCTACTTTTCCCTGCAATTCGCCCTGGAAAGAATCGCTAGTAATTTTGGCTGGCTGTCCAATCCGTACTTTGTCCACATCGCTTTGGTAGATTTCAGCCACCGCCAGCATTTCGCGAGTTTGTCCAAGTTCGACAATGCCATCGTTTCCCACTTTTTCCCCAGGATACGTGTGAATTTTCAGGACTTGAGCATCTCTGGGAGCGTGGATGTAAGCTAGAGCTAAATTGGCTTTGGCTTGTTTGGCGGCGGCTTGGGCGGAACCGACTTCGGCGGCGGCTGCTTCTATGTCAACGGGGCGCACTTCGGCGATGCGATCGAGATTTGCTTCCGCTTCGCCGATTTGCTGCTGTCGAGATTCCTGAATTTGGCTGAGTTTCGCTTGCGCTTCATTAATTTGTTGTTGGCGAGATTGCTGAATTTGATTCAGTTTGGCTTGCGCTTCGTTAATTTGTTGTTGGCGAGATTGCTGAATTTGATTCAGTTTGGCTTTTCCTTCGTTGAGTTGCTGTTGGGCTGTTTCGGTGGCGAGGGTTTTGCTGTCGCTAGTTGAGGCAGAAATTGCTCCTTGTTGGTACAGTTGCGAGTAGCGTCGCTGTTCGTTTGTAGCGTTGCGGAGTTCGGCTTCTATGCGAGCAATTGCTGCTTGTTGGGTTTGAATTTCCCCTTGCTGTTCGGCTTTTAGGCGCGCAATGGTGGCTTGTTGGGCTGTAATTTCGGTGCTGCGATCGACTTCTAAGCGAGCAACGATCGCCTGTTGCGCTGCGATCTCGTTACTGCGATCGGCTTCTAAGCGGCCAATAGTGGCTTTCTGGGCTTGAATTTCGCCATTTTTGGCTCCTGCTTTCACTTTTGCGAGATTTGCCTGGGAAACGCGTACTTGTTGTTGAGCTTGGTCAAAGGCTGCTTGCTGGCGATCGCGATTGTCGAGAATTGCGATCGTCTCACCTGTTTTCACTCTGTCTCCTTCTTTTACCAGGAGTCGATCGATCCTGCTTCCATCCGCCGCCCCAGATCCCGAAACTTTAATCACTTCTCCCCTCGGTTCCAATCGCCCCAAAGCTGTCACTGTGGTTAATTGGGATGCTGCGACGGCTGCTGCTGCGGTTGCTGCGTTGGGATCGGGAAGGCGCGATCGCCAGATCGTGTAACCAGTAGTTCCCCCAGCCGCCAGAGTGAAGAACGCTGCTACAACTAGGAGTTGTTTAACTAAGGGTGAATTGGAAGATAAGCTTTCTGCTGTTAATCGGTGTACCATGACACACCTCATGATTTGGGTAGGTAAAAACTAAACGGTTTAGTTTCTATTTGAATACTAAACCGTTCAGTATAATGATGTCAATACCCGAAGCAAAAATTACAGAAACCAGAGATGGCCAGGACAAAACCAATCGAACCCGACGGAACATTAGGTGACAAAAGCGAGCAAATCCTGCAAGGTGCGATGCAAGAATTTTTAACCCACGGCTACGCGGGTACGAGTATGGACAAGGTAGCCAAGACGGGGGGAGTTTCCAAAGCCACGGTTTACAGCTACTTTCAAGATAAGGAGGGATTGTTTGCAGCCTTGGTGCAGTGGCTGGCGCGAAAAAAAGTCCATTTTACAATTCTGGATGAAGAACCCGCCGTAGCGCTGCGATTCATTGCCACAACTATATTGGATCAGGCGACGCACGAACCCGAATTTCTCAATTTCGTCAGGCTAGTGATTGCGGAGTCGGGGCGTTTTCCCCAGCTAGCGCAGACTTTTGTGAGAAACTTAGCTAAACCGGGTATCGATCGGCTGACTGAATATTTAACATTGCATCCAGAGTTAAAATTGTCCGATCCGGAGGCGACGGCGCGGATTTTTATTGGCTCTCTGGTATATTTCCAGTTAACGCAGGAGATGATGCACGGTAAAGATATTATGCCCATGGAGCGCGATCGAGCGATCGACGCTCTGCTGCACTTGATTTTGCCTGCGGAGTTAAATTCCTAGTGCGATCGAATGTTGATGGGAAGATGGGTGATGGGGTTAATTTTTGAGGTTTTGAGTAGTCGCTTTGGGAGTATCTCAGTTTAGCATTTCATAGTGCGAGCGGGGACGCTCGCTAGCCTTGCACCGATCGCGAGCGGGGACGCTCGCACTATAATAAAAATGCTTTTTTCAAAAAAGAGATGCTCCCGTCGCTTTCCCTCTCCCTTTCCCCCATCATTTGAGCTTTCAAACTTTGCTGTCAACTGTCAACTGTCAACTGTCAACTGTCAACTGTCAACCAACCTTTCCCTCAATTCAGCATCCGATAACTGTGGCAGTTGTTCTACAAACAATGTCAATTCTGCGATCGGCAAAGCCAATAAATTAGTCACGGCTGTTGGCAGCAGATCGTCCAAGTTAGTAACAAACATTTTCAATACACTTTCAGCTAACAACTTGACCGCTTCTTGCCGCCCCGATTCATCGACTGTCAGCATCGATATTGCCAGCAACAAAACCGTAAAATCCGCAGCAAACAACTTGGATATTGGAGATAAAAAAACAGTCATTTTCGGGCTTAAGTCTCCAAATCGAACTCGCAGAAAATTTTCCAAGATTAACCGCTGTTGTTCTTGTCTGCCTCGTTCTAGCCCTCGTTCTAGCCCTTGTTCCAGTCCTCGTTCTAGCCCTCGTTCTAGCCCTTGTTCTAATCCTTCTTCCCTAGCTTGTTGCTGTGCAGCTTGTATTTGTTCTCGAAAAAGTGGTGCGTGAGGCGTAGCCATCGCGTAGCGAATCGCCATAATTAACTCCCGCTCTTCTGGCTCTAATTTCTGTGGGATATCAGCTACTAAATTTGACTGTAACCGATACAATAATTCTAGCGCAGTAATCCGCAACGGATCGTCCGTTGCTAAAACGCTCATTTGGGCGATCGCCCTTTCCTGCACTTTCCCTTTGCCCAAAATCCTCAACCACAGAATTTCGGGAGTTTCTGGCAACTGGTGAATCACCACAATTGCCGATTCCCAATGCCCCGGCAAAAAATAAATTCCTTCAACCCAATTTTGCGAGTTCGGTATCGCACCAAAACCCTCTACCAATGCTTTCGATGCTGTAGGTGTTAAAATCCACAGTCTGGGCAACTCAGCATCATCAGAGGGAGTATTTTTTCTTTTAGCCCCCCGCTGCAATTCACCTCGCAAATTCCACAGCTTAATGATACAGCTAATCGCCTCGACCACATTTACTGGATTGCGAAACGGTTCAAAAATAGCAGTTGTACCAGCCATTTTCCCCAACAATCCTAGATTTTCGGAGTATTCGGGAATTGGGGTACCAGGAGTGAAGTAAACATCGATTTCTCGGACTTCGCTTGTCACATCGCGACCGACATTCACCGTACCGATCGGCGACAGCAATTCTTCCAGAAATTCTTTAGCAAAGCGATCGTGAATAAATCGCGTCATATAATTAAGACAATTTTTTATGAGTTGATTTTAGCATATTTCCAAGATATTTATTAAGCGAATTTCAACTTGAAACACTAAATAAATTCTTGAGTCTTTTTCTCACCCAATCTACAGGATTTACCTCATCTTCTTCTTGTACATCTACCAATTCCATTTCTCGCAGTTGCTGCTGTTTCTCCTTTAGTTCTTCATGTTTGACTATTTCTTGAATAATCCGTTCGGATAAATATGGCCGTTCTAAAATCTTTTGTAATCCTTCTTTATTGATAGCAAACACAATAGTTTCTTCCAAAGCTTTCACCGAAGTAGTTCTAGGAATTCCCAGTATCAAAGAAAGTGTGCCAAAAAACTTGCCCCTACCCAGATGAGTCAGTTCCTTATCAGTTGCTGCGATAAACACTTCTACTGAACCAGAAAGAATCATATAAAAAGCATCTCCTGGGTCGTTTTCTCGGAACAAAAATTCTTGCGATTGCAGCCGTTGCCGATAGCCAACTTCCATGAGTTGTCGCAATTCTATATCGTTCAAAGTTTCAAAGTATTTTACCTGTCGCAACAAACTACTGAGGGAAGATAACTGTTTGCTTTCCTCTCCAACAAAAAGCATTCTTTTTGCGAGTTTATTAGATGTTTTGACATTGAATGGAAAATTGATTTCCTCCTGGCGAAAATGATACTCGATCGCAAAATTCAAAGAACTTTTAATAACTTCTCGATCCGTTGGTCGATCGGTCCACACTAAAAGTTCAAATTTAAAGCAATCATTGCCAAACTCGGCAAATAATACTTTCGGATTGGGTTCGTACAATACTCCTGCTTCTGTATAAGCAATGTTTAAAAGAGTTTCTGTTACTAACAGCGGGTCACTATTTCCGTCTACTTTTATCGAAAGTCGCAGGCAAAGTGTCGAATTTTCGTAACTCCTATTAACAATTTTGTTGCTAATCATATTACTGTTGGGAACTATGACGCTGGAGTCGTCGTTGGTTTTGATAATAGTCGATCGAATCGAGATTTTTTTGACTACTCCCATCAATCCTTCTAATTCCACGAAGTCTCCCACTTTGACAGGTCGATCTAAAAGCAGCGTTAGTCCGCTGACAAAATTGGTGGTTAAATCTTGTATTCCGAAACCAATTCCTACTCCCAATCCGCCCGCAATTACTGCAAAAGAAGCAAGGTTAAATCCTATTCCTTGGATCGCAATTATCACTCCCAGTGCTATGATTAAATAGCGCAAAATAACTGCTATGGCTTCCTGATTCCCCTCATCAATTCCTAGTTTTACGAGCAAGCGCTCTTTCAGAAAATCAGTAAAAGTTCGCGATACGATCAGCACAATCATGAATGATATTATCAGTTCCAGAAGCGATCGCAGCGATACAGAATTTTCCCCTATCTTAAATAAGGTTGCTGTAAAGAGCTGGAAAAGATTAGTCAGTAGTTCTTGGGGTACTGTATTCATTCTTATTTCAGAAAAATATTTGTATAACCAGCATTAAACCAGCTTGTAGTAAGGACTCAAGTCCTTAGTCCCAAGTTAGACAAAAAAGGAATGAAGTCCTGACTACAAACTTTTATTAATTTCTCGCCGATCGCGCGGGCGACAGGGTGTTCCCGTGCAAACAAAGCCGGCTGGCATATTTTCAAACACGCTGCTGCGAGCTCCGATTAAGGCATTTGCACCGATCGCAACACCAGGGCCAATGAAACAGTCGGCGGCAATCCAAACGCCGTTATTAATGATAACAGATGCTGTTATTAACCCAAAGGCTGGGTCTTGGGGGTCGTGAGTGCCGGTGCAGAGGTAACTTTTTTGAGAAATGACGCAGTGTTTGCCGATCGCAATTCGATCCAAACTGTACAATACAACATCATCTCCGATCCAACTATAATCACCGATTTCAACTTTCCAAGGATAGGTAAAACGAGCCGTAGGGCGGATAATTACCCCAAAACCTATTTTCGCACCAAATAACCGCAACAACGCGCTTCTGATGCTATTACAAGGATGTGGAGTGAGGGGAAATGCGATCGCCTGCACGAACCACCAAAGCAAAATTAGCCAACCAGGCCTGCCGCGATCGAAATTTGATTGGTTGTACAGCCGCAAATCAATTAAAGATTCGCCTGTTAAAATATTTGGTTGGTTGTCGCCAATTGGACGATCGTTGATTTCAGGATTTGGGGAATTTGCGATCGGATGCGGCGGTTCCGGGTCGGGACTTGGCGTATAATGAGTCATCTAATGTTTGATTGAAAATCGAGTTTAGCTGTAAGGATTGCTGCATGATATTTCCAGTTGGGGACAATTTTAACTCTGAAAACACCAAGAATCTCGCACAATGCGACAATCCCAATCCCAGAATTGCCAAAGTGCGACTTTTACAAACAGCTTTGGTACTGCTTAGTAGCTTTTTTGTAGCAGAGTTAATCGCCGCCATCAACTCTCACAGTTTATCCCTATTGGCAGATGCTGGTCATGTTTTGTCTGATGTAGCAGCTTTAGCGATCACATTAACTGCGACTTGGTATTCGTCACTAAAAAGCAGTAAATCGGTGGATTGTGCGATCGCGCGATCGGCAATTCCTGCACGGGGAGAAATCATAGCAGCCTTAGTTAATAGTATCAGTTTAGTAGCGATCGCGCTTTGGATTGCAGCAGAGTCGATCGCCCGTTTGCAGTCCCCAACCCCGGAAGTAGAAGGACTCCCGATGTTAATTACCGCAATTGTCGGTTTAAGCATCAACTCAATCAACGCTTGCTGCTTGCATTCCTGCTGTCACGGCGACTTGAACCTCAAAAGCGCCTTTCTGCACGCAGTCGCCGACATATTTTCGTCGGTTGGAGTAATTTTAGCTGCGATCGCCGTCGCGTGGCTACACTGGAATTGGGCTGACGGATTAATCAGCTTGCTAGTATCAGCATCAATCATTTTATTAACTCTACCATTGCTAATTGAAAGCATCCAGTTGCTGCTAGGAAATGTATCAGCAATATCTGCAATTCAAGAACCTTGTGATTGCGAAATAGTGAGCGCCGAAAAATTGCTGTTCCCGTCCCTCGAAGAACTAATCAAATAATATCTCCTCATCTGCGTTCATCAGCGTATATCTGCCACCATCTGCGGTCAAAAATACCAATTAATTAATTGAGCAATTTCTTGTGTAACCTTATGCTAGAATTTCATCACCAATCATATTGGTTATATACTAAAAGCAGACGGTACTCGGATACCACTAAACTACGGTGAAATAAAGATTAAGAAAACCACAGGTAAATATCATGTCATACCTCGCACAAGACCCCGCACAAGCTACTAAAATCAGTTCGGAATCAGAGCAAGAGACTGAGTGGGAGTTTGCGGAAATTTGGGCTGATACTCTGATCTCTCCTCCTTATATCCTGATGTTAGTTAAGGAAAAATCAGGAAGTTTTTGCATTCATAATCCGGCACAAAACTATAAAGTTATTTTTTCTAGTGATAATTACGAAGCTGCTAAAATGTGGCTGCTAGAGGATGAATATGAGCGTTTGAATAGTCGCATTTTACAAGAAGTATAAAGGGACTCGCGCACCATCTTTAGAAACCGGGTTTTTTCCCATCTCTTCGCCTGTCACCAAATATTCTCGCAAAAACCCGGTTTCTGGCACTCGTGCACGATCATGAATGAAAACCGCGCCAAAGCCTAATTCATTTAGACGGTTTAGAAGGTTCGGGACTTATAATTAACAATTGATCGCCTGATTGACTTTGTTGAATGGCAATCACTAGCGGGCGAGCTTTCTGTTTTTTTTGCTGTTCTGTTGTTAAATCTGGAAACAAATAAATCCAGTTTCCTCTCTCCAAAAGCAACCGCCAAACTCTAGGTTCTTTTGGGTTATTGATATCAGTATAATCTCTTTTGCTCAAATCTGTAAATCGACCTATATCGCCGATCGCTTTAAATTCTTTTGAATTGAGTCGAAGGCTAACATCATCTGGTTTTCTGCCTAAAGCAATGTTATCTTTCTTGGCGATTAAAGTGACGGCAGGTAAAGTCGAAGTTTCGCCTGCATCGCGTCGGGCATCGACAATACCTTGGTTGCGAGCAGACCAAAACAATGTTAGCAATACCAAACTAACGATAATAATTTCGTTGACGAGAGATCGCACCAATTTGATCGAGCTAAATCGATTTATATTAAATTGTTGCCAAGACATCAATGGGTGATAAAGCCACGGAGTTCTTGTTACACGAGCCGAGGAAGAAAACCTGATAACTATCCAATTGACTATAGCATAAACTTTCCTATTTACAATATCAAATAACCACAAAATGTGGTAAATTGCTAGAGCTGTTAGCAGAAGCACCAGTAAACTTTTGAGTGTCGTCCAGGGGTTAGCTAAAAAAACCTGAATCGGTACTATAAAAAACGATTCTACTGGTAAATCGAGGGTCATTACCTCTAGCTGAAAGTAGTAAAAATAAGACCAGCGATAAATCCAGCCCGTGAAAAACAAAGCTGTACCAAGCAAGCCAACAATACTGGCAAAGTTACCTAAAATATTCGGTTCTGGAGTCGGTGGAGGAGGCGGGGGAGTCGGTTGGGGAGAGGCAGTCACGGAATTACCTTTAAAAAATGTACGGAATTACCTTCAACAGAGGTGAACTAAAATTTTATAACGGTAGCGGAGTTAACGCTTACCATTGAAGGGGGTTTAGGGAGACTATGAAACGCAACACACTTTCATTTCTAATTGTAACACTTTTTACAGTAACAACGGGTATGGCAGCACAAGTTAATGCTGCCAGCCAGCCAGTCCAGAAACAGAATTTGGCATCCGTACAAGCACAATCTAACGCTAGCCAGACAGTACCCATAAAATTACTGACGCAAGCACAAATTGTGATGAAAGGGGGGGACAAAAGAGACGGTCAAGTTGTAAAAATTGATCAGAAAGTGCAAAAATTATGGATACAGGCATCGGGCCAACAGCGATCGATCCCCTTGAACCAAATTGATAAAATCATGTTTCCCAAAAGTACGCCGCCGCCTATCAGCAATCGGGGGCTAGTTATGCGGTCTGGTAAATTCAAATGGAATGGCATTCCCATGAATGCTTTTGAGCTGAAAGATGCTGCTAAAGGTCAAGCTGTGGTGAAATTGGGGCCGCCTGTCGTTAATCGGGAGCAATTGCAGTACATTTTGGAAATACAAAAAGACAGGCAAATTGTCGTCGATGAAATTCGATTTAATGTGCAAAAAAAGACGATGACAATTTTAGCGACTCCTATCCGCAGGACTTAATTCATGCAGATTGAAACCGCGTCTACACAAAAAATGTCCGCGCAACGCGAGACTAATACAAAATTCGGCTGAAATATCCCGTTTATTTCTTAGTCTGCGGAGGCAGACTTCGTTTTTGTAGCTGCGGTTTTAACCGCCGAATCACTCTCTGGCGGCGACAAACTAGGCTCAGATCCTGCCACATTCAACTGGCCGCCGCAAGAGCGCAATTCGTACAGTTTTGCATTAATTTGATATTCATACTGACTCAATAACCTTGCATAAATATAGCCAGCTTTTCCATCCAAAAAGCCGAGCTGAATAAAGTAAAATAAAATAAATCTGAGGAGTGGTTTCAAAGGCAGCCGCACCCAAACTTTTTTGAGAAATCGCTTCCGCTGCACTGCATCTCCAAATAAGTGAGCGCCAATAGTGCCGCTGTCATCGCGCCCTTCAATAATATTGTAATAAACGCGGGCTTCCCAATTTGAATATCTGTTGTGCCGTTCTATCCAATGAAATAAATCGCGATAATCCTCGTGGATCATATCATGTTTTAAGTAGCCGACTTGACCTGCTAAAATGACGTGTTCGTGAACTTCGTTGTCACCTGTGTTGGGGACGGATTCAGTGCCGAGATTTTCGTAACGGCCTTTTTGATGCTTGAACAAACGCAAATTCCAGTCGGGATATCGGCCGCCGTAACGCAGCCATTGACCTAAAAAGAAGACTTTGCGGTTGAGGTAGTAGCCGTCAAAATTCGGATCGGCGATCGCCCGCGCGATTTCGTCCCAAAGTTCCGGGGGTATGCGCTCGTCGCAATCGACAATTAAAACCCATTCGTTGCGAAAGGGCAGGTTGTCCAAAGACCAATTTTTCTTTTTCGGCCAGCGGTTGTCGAAGTAGAATTGTACTACTTTGGCACCGCTACTGATGGCAATTTCTACCGTGCGATCGCTGCTTTGGGAATCAACCATGAAAACTTCATCTGCCCTGGCAATGCTGGCCAGACACGCAGGTAGATTAAGTTCTTCGTCTTTTGCCGGAATGAGAACTGAAACCGGAATCTTTGATGAACTAGATGTCATAATCGAGTGCTTGAACCTGAATGCGGTCGAGTTATTGTGGATGAAGTGCGATCGGCATGGTAGCGCCGACGACTTTAACAGCGAGGGATATTGCCTATAGCCTAATGCCTGCTGGTCGATTTCGGTGGAAAGATCAGGCCCTGAAGGGCTGCACTTAAATAACCGATTTGACCCCAAGCAAAAACGAAATTTTCAAAGCGCAGCCCTGGATCTCTAATGTATTTAAAAGACTTGTATACACCCCTCAGTATTCTTTCACCGCCCCGTCCAAGCTGAGCAATACCTGCTCGATCGGACAATTGTTCCCGATAACACTCGCTGATGCCTTGCCACCAACCGCGATCGAGAAACCAAGCTTGCTTGAGCCTTTCTACAGCCACATTGTGCAGAACCAGGGCCTCGGGCAGATAAACCACTTGCCAGCCTAACTCTAATGCTAATTCTGTCGCGCGCAATTCTTCATTTGACAGCAACTTTGTGCCGACTCTACCGAGTTTGACATCGAAGCCACCAATTTGTTCGAGAAAAGCACGCCGGATCGAGTAGTTTACACCCCTGGGAGTCAAACCGGCAGCAGTTACGTACTGGCAAGTATCCCCTAAATCGTAAACTCCCAAGTTTTGGGCCAATCCGGGCGATAGCCATTTGGGTGCACAGACTCCACAAGGCCACAGCAAGTTAACTTTGCCGCCGGCTACGGCTAGTTTTTGATTGCTTTGATAGGCGGCGTGCAGCACCCTGAGCCAATTCGGCTCAGCAATAGCGTCGTCGTCGAGATAAGCTAATATTTCGCTGCGAGCTTCCTTGGCGCCGGTGTTCCGCGCTACTGACAGACCGATTTTGGGTTCCCAGACATACTTGAGGCGGCAGTCGGAGAGTCTTGCTTCTACCACCTCGCGAGTGCTTGTCGTGGTACTTTTGGGGCTGGCATAATCGTTAGAACCGTTATCCACTACTACTACTTCAAAGTTATCGGGAAAATCTTGTACCAGCAAGCTGTCGATCGCCCCAGCTAAATAGCTGGCGCGATTGTGAGTGCAAATTATGGCTGATATCTGAGGTTTGGGCATGGGGCATGGGGCATTGGGCATTGGGAAGAAGGCCCGCGCAGGGCATTGGGCATTGGGGATAGTCTCTATTTTTTGCTTCTTTTCTTCTCTCTGCAAATTGGTAAGGGCGTAACTCACTTGCTGGAAAACGGCTATGTTGGGAAATTTGATGTAGTTATTCTGATATTGTCCTATCAATGCTATTATCGCCTAAAAATCATTGGTAATCAAACAAATAACTAATAACCAGCAACCAATAACCAGCAACCAATAACCAGTAACCAGTAACCAATAACCAATAACCAGTAACCAGTAACCAATAACCAGTAACCAATAACCCTTCGACCCTTCGACTACGCTCAGGGAACCGCAAATAACCAATAACCCTTCGACCCTTCGACTACGCTCAGGGAACCGCAAATAACAAATAACCAATAACAAATAACCAATAACCAATGACTAAAATAATCTTAGTAACTGGGCCGGCTCGAAGTGGTAAAAGTGAATGGGCCGAAACTCTGGCTGCTGCTTCGGGAAAACAAGTAATCTATGTGGCTACTGGCATGGTTGATGAAACAGATTTGGAGTGGCTGCGCCGCCTCGAACAACACCGAAATCGCCGCCCGGTTCATTGGAAAACTCTAGAAGTGCCGATCGACTTACCGACATTTGTCCGCACTGGTAAACCATCGGATTGCTTGTTAATTGATTCCCTCGGAACTTGGACGGCGAATCTTTTAGAACAAGAAGCCACACTGTGGACTGCTGCACAGCAAGATTTGCTAGCGAGTTTGAAGTCAACTGCGGCCGATGCAATTTTTGTAGGAGAGGAAACAGGATGGGGTGTTGTGCCTGCTTATCCGGCGGGGCGGCTGTTTCGCGATCGCCTCGGCACACTCGTCCGTCAAATCGGGGCGATCGCCGATACTGTTTATCTCGCCACCGGAGGTTACGCCTTGAACCTGTCCGCTTTGGGTACGCCACTACCGCCCGCCAAGAATTAACAGACGGAAGCGCGATCGACTTTTAGAGCAAAAAGCTCGGTTTGCCCGCAGACAATTTTAACTAAAAATCAGCTATAATTATAATTAAGCTCGAAAACTCAAAAATCACATCAATCACTCCAAAAAAATACTCCATCGGGCAACCAGCACAACAATTTGACACCTAAAATAGTCGGCTTTTGAAAGAATGTCAAATATCAAATGTCTCTTGAGATAGAGATCAAATTTAAAGTTTAAAGTCTAAAATTACCAATGAATTGCAGGATTGAGTAAAAGCTATGGCATCAGAAAGTGAAGTCAGAAAATATATTGCTTACTGGTTTCAGTTAGGCAAAAAAGTATTTATTCGCAACGGTTCCGAAGCGCTGCTACCAAAATCGGTAATTGCGGGCGATCGCTACAGCAGGGAATTTGAAGAATGCTGGCAAAAAATCATCTCCTCCGACAGCGGAGACTCCTACCTGCAAGGCACCAACGAAACAATCGCCGAACTGCTGACACCAGCATGGGAAATCAGTCCCTGTGCGCGCTGCGCCATGCCCGTACCGTTGCGCGATGCTGGAATGCCGCCGGAGTTGTGTCCCTGTAACGACTTAGCCAACTGGCCCGATACCGAAATGCCCCGACCCCGATCGCCCGTCAGCACCAAATCGCAACTTTCAAGCATTCGCGATCGACTTCTCAGAACCGGCAGGGAGTGAAAATCGCGATAGGAGGGGAATCGGAGAGGGGGTGGCCAGAAATGGGGTTTTTCGCCAAAACAAGCGTTACAACCTTGGATACTCCACTAAAAAACCCGGTTTCTTTAGTCCTTTGCCAACTGACAACTGTCAACTGCCAACTGTCAACTGTCAACTGTCAACTGTCAACTGACTAACCAATTCGGTTTTCTCTATCTCACAATAGTGGCGAGAAGGCCACAAATTGTTACAATGTCTTTACAATGCTTCACACTAGGTCTGAGTTTATGGATGTCAAGACGGTATCGCCAGCCTCCCCGCCAACTTACTCAAATTCAGGGACTCACACTGCAATCGGCAATCTCAAAGAGGTAGAAACAGTTCCCCTGCAAGCAGTACAAGTAGAAATAGAAAGTCCCGCAGCGACTCCCGAACCGCTCAAATCAGCCAAAGATATCGCCTATGAGTTGGCAGGAGAAGCTGTGCGCTACGATCCAGTTGCGATCGCAGCCCAATACAAAAATCGCCCCCTGCAAGTCTGGAAAAGGCTGTTGAGCGTTGTTTGGACATTTTTTAGCTTCGCCTTCAGTTTGTGGTTTGACGGCAAAACAGGCCGCGTCGCCAAGAACCAAAAACGTCGCGCCGCCCGACTCAGAGACATTCTCGCCCAACTCGGCCCAGCTTTCATCAAAATCGGACAAGCACTTTCAACTCGCCCCGACTTAGTACCGCCGGTATATTTAGAAGAACTAACCACGCTGCAAGACCAATTACCAGCGTTTCCCAACGAAGTAGCATATCAATTTATACAAGAAGAATTGGGCGCACACCCCAAGGATATTTACGCCGAAATCACCGCAGATCCGATCGCAGCAGCATCCCTCGGACAAGTCTACAAAGGCAAACTCAAAACCGGCGAAACCGTCGCCATCAAAGTGCAACGACCCGGTTTAGCCGAAAACATCGGCTTAGATATTTACATCCTGCGGCGCGTCGCAGTTTGGGCGCAAAACAACTTCAAAATCATTCGCAGCGACCTCGCCGGAATTATGGACGAGTTGGGCGAGCGCATTTACGAAGAAATGGACTACACCCACGAAGGACACAATGCCGAACGCTTCGCCGAACTCTACGGGAATCTGAAGGATATTTACGTTCCCAAAATCTACTGGGAATATACCCGCCGCCGCGTCTTGACCATGGAGTGGATCACCGGCATCAAACTCACTAATTTAGAAGCCGTCAAGGCTCAAGGAATTGACGCTCCTTACTTAATTGAAGTGGGGGTGCAGTGTTCTCTCAGACAGCTTCTAGAACACGGTTTCTTTCACGCTGACCCGCATCCCGGCAATCTTTTGGCAACTCCTGACGGTCAGTTGGCTTATCTCGATTTCGGGATGATGAGCGAAGTCAAACCTTATCAGCGGTACGGCTTGTTGGAAGCTGTGGTGCATTTGGTAAACCGCGACTTTGAAGGTTTGGCCAGAGATTACGTGAAGTTGGAGTTTTTAACGCCAGACACGGATTTGACGCCAATTATTCCGGCTTTGGCTGGGGTGTTTAACAATGCTTTGGGTGCTAGCGTTGCCGAACTCAATTTCAAAAGCATTACTGACGAACTTTCGGCGGTGATGTACGAGTATCCTTTCCGAGTTCCCGCTTACTATGCTTTGATTATTCGATCGCTCGTTACGCTAGAAGGGATTGCCATTAATGTCGATCCAGAATTCAAAGTGCTGAGTAAAGCTTATCCTTACGTAGCAAAACGGCTGTTGAGCGACCCTGCACCGGAATTGAGAGCATCCCTGCAAGATTTATTGTTCAAACAAGGCGAATTCCGCTGGAATCGCTTAGAAAACTTGCTGAACAATGCCCGCGAAAGCGACGATTACGATGTGAGCAAAATCCTCAACCAAGCGTTAGAGTATTTATTTTCTCAAAGAGGAGATTATATTCGCGATCGGATTGTTGCTGAATTGGTGAAAAGTCTCGACACACTTTCGAGCAATGCTGTTGCTAACGCCAAAGCAGTCGTCGGCGAATGGTTTGGAGTCAAAGCAAATCAACCTGTAGTTTCACAAACCGAACAAAAAAACCTCGAACACATCAAGCGGATTTGGGATATTTTGCAATCAACTCCGGGTTTTGACGGCATGAAAGTATTGCAACTACTGCCGCAATTATTAGTGAAACCAGAAGTGCAGAATATGGGCCAGCAAGTCGTCGGCGGTTTAGCTCAAAGAGCAGTTGCTAGATTAATTCGCGAGTTTTTACTTTCCGAGAAACCGGCAGCTATTCCTGAAAATGGCAGCTATCCTCATACTTCGCCTCAATTGTCTTTGCCGGCGGCGAAGTAGTTAGATCGGGAGTTGGGAACCGCAGATGTTAGCGGATGAATACGGATGAACGCAGATGAAATGATATCAATTCCGGCTGCACCGTCAGGTGATGTTGACTGTAGATTGTAGACTGTTAACTGTTGACGGTTTAAACAATACCGATGCAACCGGAAACGATATCAGCTCATAGTGCGATCGTAAAAAAAAGAAAGTCCAGGCGCAACAATCAGATAAAAAAAGGTACGTAGTTGCGCTTAAGCGCTGTTCTATCTATGAAAGTCCAGGCGCAACAATCAGATAAAAAAGGTACGTAGTTGCGCTTAAGATCTGTTCTATCTATGAAAGTCCAGGCGCAACAATCAGATAAAAAAGGTACGTAGTTGCGCTTAAGCGCTCTTATCTTATATACAATAGTTCGGACAGTTTTAGCTTTGATATAGTGTCCGAAACCATTACTGGCTATGTAGTGGACTATTTTTTTAAGGTTTAAGTCGATCGCACTCGTTGCTTAAAATGCGTTAAAAATGGCAGGGCTTCCTCGCCATCGGCTTACAGGGCCGTTAAAAAACTGTCCGAACTATTTTTTTCAGAAAATAAACAAATTTATTGAATTAACCGCGCAACAATCGCCCTGCTTGTGCGTGCGCTATCATGGAAGGATTCACAGAAAATCCTCGATGGGGAGTCAACCTATGCAAGCAATCCTTTTAAGCCGTGAAGAAGTTGCGAAACGTGCCAAGCAATTGTATGAAAGCACCATCCGCGAAAAGGTAGAAGTGGAAAAGAACATCGGCAAGATGGTAATCATCGACATTGAGACAGGTGATTATGAAGTCGATAAAACTGGATTGCAAGCCTCCCGTAACCTTAGCAAGAAGCACCCAAACGCTAGACTATTTGGTATTCGTATTGGATATAACGTTGCTGTCTCATTTGGTGGTGTCATGGAGCGTGTATACAAGTGATTTCAGGGATTGTGACAAATAGACACGCAACAGTAACGCTGACTTTCTTGCTATCGAATGGCTCAAGCATCCCTATTGAGTTTGTGATAGATACAGGCTTCACTGGGGAATTATGTCTTCCTCTAGAGGCTGTTTTATTGATGGGCTTGACCTTTAGACACGACATTCCCGCAAATTTGGCAGATAATAGTGAAGTCTTGCTACCAATTCACGAAGCGATCGTCCTTTGGGATGGTGAAGAGCGAGAAGTCCTTGTCATTGCCACAGGAAGGCGACCTTTACTTGGAACTTCCTTGCTGGATGAGCAAGAACTTGTTATTCAGTTTACAGAAGGTGGGTTGGTGACGATCGATGAGTTGTAGCTGTCGTCAAGGTTGCAAGTACGCTCTTTCCTCTAGCTCGACAATTTACCATTTACAAGTTTGACAAAATTATGTCACTTTTTCTCACCGACAGGGCGATCGGGGTGGTTTATTCTTTGAGTTAAAGCAGACAACAAGCTGTTCAGAATGTTCGGAGTTAAACCGCAGATGTGCGGGATAAGCCAACTAGGAATAGTATTGTACCGCATCTGCGACACAATTATAAGTTAGACAGCTTAGGTATTGGTAGGGACTAACTTCAAGGTTGTCAGAAAATTAGGTAAAATTAACGTTAGATCCCCTACACCTATGGACAGATGGCATCTCCCCAATCAGAAAGCGTTGGTTATACCAGTAGGATAGATAGTCAAGCCCTCTATTTTGAGGGTGCAATTCTCTTACAGCGTCAACTTTTATCAACAGGCATCGAGCTTGCTCATTTTCGTCATTCATCGGACAGCATACCCACTGGTGTTGAGCAACAGCACGTCATCTTAATTCATACAGAGGTATCAGCGGGTACACAAGTAGAGCAAACCATTGATGGGCAATATCAGACGGCAGAAATGAGAGTTGGGGATGTTATTATCGTTCCAGCTCACTCTACATGCAGTAGTTCTTGGAATCGAGAACACTCATACTTGGCTCTCATGATTAAACCTGATGTGTTTGAGAAGCGGCTTAGAGAACACGTTGCGGGAAATTCGATTGAACTCTTATCCCAATTCATGCTTTCAGACTCACTGCTGTTTGGAGTTGGGAACGCATTAAAGCAAGAGTTACAAACCTCTGGACTCGGTGGACAACTCTATATTGATGCGTTGCTAGGAGCATTGTTTGCCCATCTATTGCAGTACTACTGTGCTCAGAAACCGATTCATGAATCGTATGTCGGTGGACTACCAAAGTATAAACTGCAACAAGTTGTGGATTACATCCATGCTCATCTCGATCAAGAGCTAGCTTTGGCTGATTTAGCAGCGATCGCCCAAATTAGTCCTAACTATTTCACCACGCAATTTAAGCAATCTATAGGTTTTGCGCCCCATCAATATGTGATTCGGCAGCGCGTAGAACGAGCAAAGAAGTTACTCGTCAATGGTGAAGAGAAAATTGCAGATATTGCCTATCAAGTTGGATTTACTCACCAAAGCCATTTGACTCGTCACTTTAAACGCTTGGTTGGTGTGACTCCAAAGCAGTTTCTTATTCAGCAGTAAGAATGTGCTAGGAAACGGAGAAACGTGCAAGAAACATTGAGGACAATGCTGTTGAATAGGATCAGTTGAGTTTAGAGGCTCTAAGATGACGCTTTATTCAATTGGCAATTGGCTTTTCCTGCTAGGTTCTCTCATTTTTACAGGTGATTCAGTTAGCGAAGTTTTTACAGATTGTTCACTACATTCAATTGGACATCTATTGGCAAGCCTCCTATTCACAACGGGCTGTATTCTCTTCCTCCAAGAACCAACTCAGCAAGAAGATTCCAAATCGTTGTGACAACACTCCTGGTTGACTGACAGAACTCCTGAAACCCTATTTACATACAAAGGTTTTTATTCATGATGAGGAATGATATTCCGCTGCTCTTAAAATCCTTCATAGCTTTTCTACATCCTGTGATTATGACAGCAGTTGTCACTGCTACCTTCTATGCTGCCTACTTTGGGGTACAAACAAGACGCACTCGTACAGCACGGAGCGAAGAGAAAAAAGAACTGGTAAAAAAGAAGTTCAACCTAAAGCACGCTCAAGTAGCCTCGATCTTGCTTTCAATGTGGGTAGTTGGTGGTGTTGGGGGAATGGCAGTAACTTATTATCTGTATGGGCAGTTGTTTTTTAGTCCTCATCTCATTGTTGGATTAAGTGTCATTTGTTTTGCTGCCCTTGCTGGCTCACTATCTACTTTCATCTATCAAGGCAAGAGTTGGGCAAGAGTTCCACATATCGCATTTGGCGTATTAATTGCTATTCTATCTATTGCTCAGGTTGTAACAGGGGTTAGCATTCTCATTCAAGATATGTTACCGGAAATGTTTGGCAAATAAGCAAATTGCAGTTGCCAGCCGTCTAACAAGTCGATGAAGCGGACGGTTGAGAGATTTTGGTGAGGTTATCAAGGTTTCCTACCGCCGCTTATCTTGGTCGTTAGATCGTTAGGTTATCTGTCAGGGGGCAATCGAAAAGTGTCGTTGGGGTGCGGTTTCCGAAGTGGGTTTGCATCACTGTTTAATGCGCGATCGCAAAGTTACTTGTGAAGATCCTGAGCCAATTGATCGGACTAATTGGTACAATAAATAGATGCTAGCGATCGCCCCCATGCGATAAGCTAACATCCCCAATACTTTCACCAATCCTCAAACGAGAAGACGATCGAATGCCATTGGCTGAACTCATGTTACAAATCCAGGAACTTCCAAAAATTGACAAGCTTCGGCTGATGCAGTTTCTTGCAACAGAACTTGTCAAAGCAGAGGATGCAAACTTCTTTGTTGCGAACCAAGAGTATCCTGTCTGGTCGCCCTACAATTGCTCTGAGGCTGCCAATGTTTTAATGAATCTTCTGGCTACAAAACAACAAGAACAGAATGGTGTAAAATAAAAGTCCGTTTGTTCTAAAACACGTCGGTGATGGATGATGCTTTATGTCTCACGCCGATCTCGACGATCGAGAAATTGTCCAACGCGGAAAAGCAATTTACGAGAATCAAATTCGTGCCAAAGTAGAAACTCAGGAAAATATTGGCAAAATTATTTCGATCGACATTGAAACTGGTGATTACGAGATTGACAGCGATTTACTGGCAACTTGTCGTCGCTTGCAGGCTCGGCATGAAAATGCAGTTCTTTGGACAGAGCGAATTGGGTTCAATGCAGTTTATGCAGTCGGTGGCACCTTAACAAGGACTGCACTGTGATTCACGGAACTGTTGTTGGGCTTCAAGCAAGAATCAATGTGATTCTGCGTCCCCCGGAGCGATCGGATGTTGAGATAGAGTGTGTTGTTTATACAGGCTTCGAGGGTGCTTTAACTCTTCCACCTGATAACGTATATTATGCTTGGACCCATACATCTTGTTTGTGTCGATAGCCTGATTCGTAATGTCTATGTATTGGCTGGGCCCGTAAAACTTAGTCATAATACATATACAACCCCATCCACTCCCCACAAACCATGACAGCCGCCGAGAAACTCCACCAGATCATCCAAACCAATAAATCTTCCCGTAAAAATTGTTAGAATTCAGATCGTTTCCTCGGAGCAAAATCATCCAATGCTAACCCTAGACCAGCTTATTTCCGAAGCAACTGCCCTACCCGATACCGCCAAGGCTATCCTCCTCGACAAGATCCTAGAAAGCATGACAGAACAGATCGATCAAGATGTTTTGAAGGAGGGCGTACAGAAAGCTCAAGACCGCATTGCCGAGATTGATAGTGGCACAGTCCAATCCATTCCAGGCGATGTTGCCTTGGCACAAGTTCGACAATTGCTAGGAAAATGAAATACGAATTTCACCCAGCCGCCCTGCAAGAATATGCAGAAGCTGTCCAATTCTTCGCCCAGCAAGACCGCCATCAGGATTTCATCGACACCATAGAAAACTCTATATTTCGGATCGTTGGCGCACCCGAACGCTGGCCGATTGTTGAAGGCCAAATTCGTCGGTATCTAACCCCCAAATTTTCCTATGCTATCTTGTATCGAGTTTATTCAGACAGGATAGCGATCGCAGCAATCATGAGTTGTCGTCGCGATCCCAGCTACTGGCAGGATCGTCTGTAACACTTCAAATTGACACACCTGCTCTTACCCGCAAAATAATCGCTAGATACTTGCTTGGGTAGAGCTAAAAAACACTAGGGATATTTATCGTAAATCTCACATCTCAAAGCTCAAATCGATCGAGATAATTTACGTAAGTTTACCAGATCGTGTCACTTTTTATCGAGTTGTGAGTTGGTATTATTAACTTTTGATTAATGGAGTATTGTGATGATAGCAGCACGAGATAACGATCGGCACTTTACACCGGAAGAGTATTTTGCTTGGGAGGAGCAACAACTGGAAAAGCACGAGCTAATCGATGGTCGGGTTTATGCGATGAGTGGTGGCACTAAAAATCATAGTGCGATCGCAATTAATTTCTTGTTGTTAATTCGCTCTCATCTGCGGGGCGGTCGATGCACTGTTTTTAATTCAGATTTAAAGGTTAACATTCTCAATACGCCCAACTATACGTATCCCGATCTAAGCGTGACTTGTGACGGGCGCGATCGCGAGAATGCTCTTTATATTACTTATCCCTGCTTAATTGTGGAGGTTTTATCGGATAGCACCGAAGCTTACGATCGAGGGAAGAAGTTTGAAAAGTATCGCCGCAACCCGAATATGGTTGATTATGTTTTAGTCAGTTCGGATGAAATAGCGATCGATATTTATCATAAAAATGAGGCGGGGGATTGGGTAATTTTGAGCTATCGGGAGGGCGAACGGGTTGAGTTTCAAAGTATCAATCTAAGTTTGCCGATCGAGCAATTATATGAGGAAATTATTTTCGATCGACAG